>DMLD01000122.1 GCA_003453515.1 Lachnospiraceae bacterium | reverse complement strand
GGAAGAAAAGCTCCGACCGCGTCCGCACGGCACCAATATGACTCACTCTGAACACATCCGATGCGGCGGTATCAGTCATCAAGAATCTCCTGAATAGCAAACCGCGGCCTCGACTTCGTCTCCAAATACATCTTTCCTATGTATTCCCCGACGACGCCGATCGCCAGAAGCTGAAGACCTCCGAGCGCCCATATCGACACCATGGTCGAACTCCAGCCAAGCACCGTTCCCCCTGTAAAATGCCTTATTATCGACCATATCAATATGACTATGCTTATGAAAAATATGACCACGCCGAGTGTCATGATCATCCTTATCGGCTTTACCGAAAATGATGTTATTCCGTCAAGTGCGAAGGATATCATCTTTTTCAGCGGGTACTTGCTCTCACCGGCAAATCTCTCATCCCTCTCGTAGAGCACCTGTCCTGACGGAAATCCGATCAGAGGCACCATCCCCCTCAAAAACAGATTGACCTCTTTATAGTTTTCAAGCTCCAGCAGTACCCTCTTGCTCATCAGCCTGAAGTCGGCATGATTGAAAATGATCTCAACTCCCATCTTCATCATCAGCTTGTAAAACATCTCTGCCGTAAACCTTTTGAACACGCTGTCCTTTTTCCTCTTTGACCTGACGCCGTAGACCACATCGAGTCCGTCGTGATATCTGTCGATCATCTCCTCGATGGCTTCGATATCATCCTGCAGATCAGCATCCATGGATATGGCAATATCCGCGTGATCCTTGGCGTACATAAGTCCTGCCAGCACCGCGTTTTGATGTCCGCGGTTCCTTGAAAGATTCAGTCCGCTCACCAGTTCATTGCTCTCATAAAACTCGGTGATCAGCCTCCATGTCCCATCCTTCGAGCCGTCATTGACATAGAGTATCCTGCTTTTTTCGTTTATTTTTTTGCGCTTTATCATATCGCCAAGCTTTGCCGACAGTCTCTTAGTCGTCTCGGCGAGCACCTCCTCCTCGTTATAGCAGGGTACTACCATGTACAGTATGTTGCCGCGTCCCGAACCGGTCGGCTTGACGATCTCTCTCTCCATGACATTTCTCCTCTTATTTCATCGCCATTCACAGCTTTCTTAGTCAGCCGTAACATCAGTTTATTTTTCCCATATCATAACGGTCTTTCCCTGAGAGCTCTGCCTGTCAGCCTCAAATGCCTTCTTCATGTCGTCGATGGTGTGCACATGCTGAACATGCCCGACTATCCTTTGCAGCTCCTCCACCGTCTCGGGGCTTTCCTTATATATCTCGAGCGTCTTTTCAAAATCGGGCACGCCGCTTCTGCTGCTTCCGAATAACCGCAAGCCCTTTTCCAAAACCATCCTCGTGTTGATGGCTATGGGGTTTTCCGAGACTCCGAGCAAAGATATAGCTCCCTCGGGCGCTATATGGTCTATGATCTGTTCTATGGCAGGTCTCGATCCCTCGCTTCCCACGCACTCAAATGCGTGATCTATATACAGATCATCCGGGACCTCAGCGGTGAGATAGGTCTCATCCGCAAAGGAAAAATCCATCAGCTTCGACCTGCTCATACCGAATATACAAAGCTCGCTGTCCTTGAATATCCTTCTGCACATCAGGGCTGTCAAAAATCCAAGATTTCCGTCGCCCCATATCCCTATCCTGTCTCTTCTCTCATGTGCCAGCTTCTCCATCCGCCTTATAGCGTGGGTGCTCACACTGACAAGCTCGGTAAACGATGCGACCAACGGATCCATGTTATCGGGAACCCTTATCAGTCTGTCGGGTCTGATGTCGACCAGATCCTGCATATAACCGTCATATCCGCTGCTTCGAAACCTCGAAGACCTCAGATAATTCTCCGCCACGACCGGATCGGTCTCCATGGGCGTGTTGGGTACCATGACGACCTTTTCCCCGGGCTTGAATCTTTTGCTTCCATCCCATACCACATCGCCTATACCCTCGTGTATGAGAGCCATGGGAAGCTTTTTTTTCATGACCTCGGGTGGTCTCAGCCCCTGATAATACCTCTGATCCGCGTGACATATGGACAGATGTGTAGGGCGCACTATTGTAGTGGTCTCGCTTAATACCACGTCAGAAAACTCTACCTCAAATCTGCCCGGTGCAACCAGGCGGTATACAGTATTTAGCATCCCTGTCCCCCTATCAGCGCCTCCGCAACTCTCAGATCATAAGGATATGTGATCTTTATATTGAATACCTCTCCCTCGACTATATGTACCTTCTCGCCCTTCATGACAAATATCTTCGCCGCGTCGGTAAGTATTGATTTTTCCTCATCGGTAAGCGAATTGTAAAGCTCCTTCAGCTTCTTTGCCTGAAAGGTCTGCGGGGTCTGTCCCTGATACATCTTTTTTCTTTCGGGTATCTCCGAGATCGATTCGTTGTCTTCACTTATAACTATGGTATCCGTTGCGGGCATTGCCGTGTCACACGCCCCTACCTCCTTGGCATAGCGGATGTTCTCCTCTATTATCCTCTGTGTCACAAACGGACGCACCGAATCATGGGTCACTATGATGGTGTCATCATTTAAGTCTCCCCTGGCTTCTATGTGATCTATGGCATTCATGATCGTCTCGTTTCTCGTTTCGCCACCGGGTATCACAACTATCCTTTCACCGGCATCGCCTAGATACTTGCGCACCAGATTCTTGGTGTGCGCGATCCACTCCCTGGGGCAGAGCACTATCACCTGTTCAAAGTCGCTCTCGATATAGAACTTCTCCAGGGTGTGTATCAGTATAGGCTTGTCGGCGATAAGCAGATACTGCTTCGGCTTATCCTGATTTCCCATGCGGCTTCCGATCCCTCCCGCAAGCACTACTCCGTAAATCTTTGTATCACTCATAGATCCTTTCCTTTCTCATACCGGCGGGTTTATTTTTCCTGAAAAGCTCCCCGCATACAAACCAAAATGCAAATGCCGGAAATACCTCAAACGGCAAAAACAGACACTCCGTGACCGTCGCGACCACAAAACCTATACACACCGCAGGGATCAAAAAGGCAAAGCTTAGGTTTTCCCTGCTCCTTCTTTTGTAATACCTTATCGAAAAGAATACGGCGAGCACGGTCATGATACCGTAAAATATCATTCCAAAGTATCCGTAGGTGTATCCGAATTGCAGCCAGTTGTTGTGGGCGTGAGCCTTTTTGCTGCCGTTTATGGTCAGCGACACATTGGCATGCCCCTTGAAATTCAGCTGCTTGTAGTAGCCCTTATATATATCTATCCTTCCGGTCGTCAGCGCGTTCAGCCCCTTGGTGTTCTCCAGCAGATACCAGAACCGCTCCATGACATTTTGCGGAACTATGGGCTTTTCCGGCGCGTCGGTATCCTTGGCGTATCTCGAGCCCGGAACCTGTTTGAACCCGGGCGGTATCTCAGAGGTCTCCCCGTCCTTAGCAGCCCCCGTCTCCACTTTCGCCGCCGGCATATACCCATCTATCAGGGACTCGGCGTCCACATCCGGCTCGGCTATCACGGTCTCCCCCAGATCATTTATCTTGCTCCCGTCGGAAAGATAGAGCGCCTCTCCGTCAAAAATGATCGGATGCCCTATTATCCACGGCAGATACGTCACACTGACTCTGAACACCGGGAAGAGTATCACTGTAACCGCAAGGCATAAGCCTATATTTTTCAAAAATGAACGCCATATATGTCTCTTTATCGATGCCTTTATACGGACCGCGATCCACATGATGCCGAGTATGGCGCATGTGACCATCGACGTCCTCGCCTGGGTCATCGAGAGATAAAACACTATCAGCGCTATACTTATATGTGTCGGAAGACATCTGTACCAGTACTTTCCGGTTGCCACATCCCAGTCAAGGTCGGACAGAAACACCGCCGCTATGACCACAAGATACAGCCCGAAGGTGTTTGGATTTGTAAAAATACCGGCATATCTTCCGCCCTCGTAAACAGGTCTGAACAAAAACGATATCGCCGCCATTATCCAAAACGCATATCGAAGCGATCTCTTGAAGCATTCCCACAGAAGATCCCTTCTCGGATTGTTCTGCCAGACAAAGAACACGCCGGTGAACACGAGTGCAAGTATGATCCCGAGCCCGCAGACCTTCTTGGGAACCATGGCATCCGATACGGTAAACGCTATGCACATCCCAAACCATGTGATCCACATGGAGCGATGCCATCTGACTCTTTTCAGCTCCCCGTTTATCGAGAGGACAGCTATCGTTATCATCAGAAATATGCCCAGGGTCGTGTTGTAAAAATAGCTTTCCCTTCTGAGCACATATCTCACTATACCAAACAGGACTATATCTGCCATGAAGCAGGCAGTGATCAGGCGAAGCCTCCATTTTTCAGGGATCCTCGAAGTGTAAGGGATCCACGGTGACAAAAGGCTGATATAGAGATCCTGCAAACCTCCTATAAACATTGCGCCTCCCTTACTCTTTCATGACCCTTGCGACCGAGCTTTCAAGCACCTTCAGTATCATGTCTATATCCTTATCCCTTAACAGCGTATGCAGAGGCAGTGTTATTTCGTTCTCGTAATATGAATAGCTCGACGGATAGTCCTTTATAGCATATCCCATATCCCTGTAGGCAGTGAGCAGCGGCAACGGCTTGTAGTGAACGTTGGTCGGTATGCCCTCTGCTGCCATCTCACTTATAAGCGCCGACCTTTCCTCGTGAGAAAAGCCTGCCACACGAAGCAGATAAAGGTGCTTTACCGAGGTATACTCATCCGTCTCATGTGCGAGCGCACTCATATATCCCTTGGCATCCCTTGCTCCTCCATGCAGTCTTTCATTTATACGGGCTATCCCCTCATCGTATCTTTTTACGATCTCACTGCGACGATTGAGAAGCTCCGGATAGCGCCTTATCTGCGCGAGACCGATCGCAGCCTGTATATCGGTCATGTTGCACTTGTATCCGGGAAAGAGTATGTCGTATTCCCAGCTTCCTATCTTTTCCTTTGCAAGAGCGTCCTTTGACTGTCCGTGAAGAGACAAAAGCATGTACATCCTGTATATCTCATCGTCGTCGATCCCCGGAAGCTCTCTCCATGTAACACCGCCGCCCTCAGCGGTCGTCAGATTTTTGACCGCATGGAAGGAAAACGAAGTGAAGTCAGCTGCCTCTCCGCTCATATATCCCGCTCTTTTTG
>DMLD01000189.1:1576-10071 GCA_003453515.1 Lachnospiraceae bacterium | reverse complement strand
AATAAGGATCTAACCCAAAGCATAAGGAGGCAGGAGCGTATAATGGCAATCAGGAATATCAGAGAGTACCCGGATGAGATATTGAACAAACCGTGCAAGAGCGTTAAGGAGATCACCGATAAGATCAAGGTGCTCATAGATGATATGTTTGAGACAATGTATGATGCGGACGGTGTCGGACTTGCCGCGCCGCAGGTCGGTATATTGAAGAGGATCGCGGTCGTTGATGTTACCGAGGATCACAGCGGGGGGATAGTTCTTATCAATCCCGAGGTGATAGAGACCTCCGGCGAGCAGCGCGGTATGGAGGGCTGCTTAAGTGTCCCGGACAAGTGCGGTATCGTCACCAGACCCAACTATGTCAAGGTAAAAAGCTGTAACGAGAATATGGAAGAGGTGATAATCGAGGGAGAGGAGCTGCTTGCGAGGGCTCTTGTCCACGAGATCGAGCACCTTGACGGACATATGTACGTGGAAAAGGCTGAAAATGGGAAGCTCTATGAGACCGATGAGGTAGCTGAGGTCATAAAACGAGAGGGACTTGAATAGATCCTGAGCTGAGGAGAGGAAACCGGATGCGTGTCATTTTTATGGGGACACCGGATTTTGCCATACCGGTGTTAAAGAGTATTGACGAATCGGATGAGCATGAGATATGCGCTGTGATCACACAGCCCGACAAGGCGAGGGGGCGCAGCGGCAAGCTTACATATACTCCGGTGAAGGAGTATGCCATAGAGCGGGGGATACCCGTATATACGCCCGAGAGGGTCAAGAATCCGGAGTTTATCGGGCAGCTGAAGCAGATACCCTGCGATGTGATAGTCGTGATAGCTTTTGGACAGATACTTCCCGAAGAGGTGCTGAAATATCCGAAATACGGCTGTATAAATGTGCATGCCTCGCTTCTTCCGAGGTGGAGAGGCGCCGCGCCGATGCAGTGGTCGATCATAGAGGGAGACGCACAGACCGGAGTGACGACCATGCAGATGGATGCAGGGCTGGATACCGGCGATATCCTTCTGAAGGAGAGTGTGGATATAGACGCTGATGAGACCGATGAGAGCCTGCACGACAAGCTGTCTGACATGGGAGCGAAGCTTATACTGGAGACGCTAAAGGGAGTTGAGGATGGCTCGATAGTCCCCGTCAAGCAGGACGATCAGAACTCCACCTACGCCAAGATGCTTACCAAGGAGCTCGGACGCATCGACTGGTCAAGGGATGCCGCTACCATAGAGCGGTATGTGAGAGGGATATCCGTTTGGCCGGGTGTGTACTGTAAATGGAACCAAAAGACCCTTAAGATAAAAAAGGCGTGCGTCGTCCCGGAGGATACCTCCTATGCACCGGGCACTGTCGCAGAGGTCCTTAAAAAGAGCTTTTGGGTACAGACCGGGAGCGGCTGCCTCGAGGTCACGATGGTGCAGCTCGAGGGAAAAAAGAGTATGGACGCCGCCAGCTTCCTAAACGGGAACAGGCTTATCAAGGGAGAAAGCAGGTTTGATTAGGAGGGTGAATGCGGGAATTTGTATATGAGATCGTTTACAACGTGATGGAGAAGGGAGCGCACAGCAACCGTCTTTATCACGATATAGCTGATAGAGAGAGCCTTGACGGTACGGAGGCGTCGAGCCTTAAGAAAAGAGCATACGGTACGATCGAGAGAGCAGTGCTTTTGGATGCGATGATAAGAAGGTTTTCCGACAGACCGGTCTCGAAGATGGATCCGGATGTGAGGATCTGTCTCAGGATGGGGTTTTACGAGCTGGAGTTCATGGATTCCATCCCTGCGTATGCGACCTGTGCTTCAATACCCGAGCTTGTGAGGGAGCAGGGGAAAAGGGGCTTTATAAATGCCGTGCTACGCGGATTTGTTAGAGAGCTTGAAAAGCCTCCGGGGGAGGATCCGTGGAGGAGGCTGGCACCGAATGAGAGATATTCTCTGCCGAAGGATCTCTGGGATGTGTTGGTGGCAGGCTACGGTAAGCGCACGACCGTCAAGATGGCGATGGCATTTTTGGAAAGACAGGGAGAGACCTCTCTTCATATAGATCCAACGAAGATATCGGTGGAGGAATATGAGAAGAAGCTTGATATAGAGTACGAAAGGGGCAGATACACTCCCGACACGCTGATTGTTAAGGGAAGCCCCGATGTGACAAAGCTTTACGGCTATGACGAAGGTTATTTTTATGTACAGGATGAGAGCTCACAGCTTCCGGTAATGGTCGCCGGGATAAGGCCTCATGCATCGGTCGTTGACGTGTGCGGCGCTCCGGGCGGAAAGTCGATCCACGCGCTCATGTGTCTTGACGGAACAGGAGTTGTGAGTATCAGGGATCTGAGAGAGGAGAAGCTCTCAAGGATCAGGGAAAACATCCACAGAATGCGCTATATGAATGTCGAGGTCAAGCTGTGGGATGCCACGAAGCCCGATCCGACATGGAAGGAAAGAGCGGATGTGGTGCTGTGTGACGTCCCGTGCTCGGGATACGGCATCATAGGAAGAAAGCCGGAGCTCAGATTCAGATCACCTACCGAGGTCTGGGATCTGATCAGGATACAGAGAGAGATAGTCAGGGCATCGGTCTCGATGCTTAAACCGGACGGAGTTCTGATATACAGCACATGTACACTCAACCACAAGGAAAATGACGAAAACGCGGATTGGATAGAGGAAAACCTCGGGCTGGTGCCTGAGAGCCTCGACCCGTATCTGCCTAGGGAGCTGATAAGCTCGCAGACAGCGAGAGGACGCATACAGGTGCTTCCGGGGATACAGAGCATGGACGGCTTTTTTGTCGCCCGTTTCAGAAAGATCTGAGCAAGCCCGTATTTTTCCTTACGACAAAACCTGATTTGGAGATTATGATGCAACGAAGATCGATAAGGGAGCTTGATCACAGGGAATTATCTGATGTGATCGCCGGGATGGGAGAAAAGAACTACAGAGCCGGACAGATCTACGAGTGGGTGCACAGGAAAAATGCCGCGGACTTTGATGTGATGAGCAATATAAGCCTTTCATTGCGTGAGAAGTTAAAGGATGAATTTATATTAGACCCGTTGAGCATAGTAAAGAGGCAGGATGCCGGCGATGGCTCGACCTCCAAGTTTTTGTTCTCGCTCCCTGACGGAGAGACGATAGAGAGCGTGTGGATGCACTACAGACACGGGGACAGCATATGTGTTTCGTCGCAGGTCGGATGCCGTATGGGCTGCAAATTCTGTGCATCGACCATAGACGGTCTGTCGAGAGACCTGACGGCAGGAGAGATGCTCTCACAGGTCTACGATATAGAAAGAGAGATGTACCGTGGCGAAGGCAGGATATCCGGGATCATCATAATGGGAATGGGAGAGCCCTTTGACAATTATGACAATGTGATCAAGTTTATAAGGCTTTTGTCCGATGAGGCAGGGAGAAACCTAAGTGCCAGACACATCACGATCTCGACCTGCGGGATCGTTGAGGGGATAAATAAGCTCGCCGCCGAGGAGCTTCCGCTGACGCTTGCACTCAGCCTGCACGCTCCCAATGATGAGCTGAGAAAAAGGATAATGCCCATAGCAAACGCCTATCCTCTTGATCAGGTCATAGCGGCATGTAAGGGCTATTTTGAAAAAACAGGACGAAGGCTGACCTTTGAGTACAGCATGATGAGGGGAGTAAACGACGATAAGCACTGTGCTAAGGAGCTTGCCGGACTGTGCAGGGAACTCATGAGTGACGGTGTTTTGGTGCATGTTAATCTGATACCCCTAAACGAGGTGAGAGAGAGGGAGCTTGCAAGATCTGACAGAGAAACAATAGACAGGTTTAAAATAATACTTGAAAAAAATCGAATAAATGTTACTATAAGAAGAGAAATGGGAAGCGAGATTGATGCGGCGTGCGGACAGCTTCGCCGTGATAACAGATAAAAACAAACAGGAGGAAAAACTGTGGAATCGTTTTCTGTAACAGATACCGGACGAATGCGGGACAACAATCAGGACAGTGTTTATTGCGAGCAGAATCCCGGGTCGGGTCTGTCAAACATTTTCCTTGTCGCCGACGGTATGGGGGGACATAAGGCAGGGGATACGGCTTCGAAAATATGTATCGAAACCGTTGTGGACGCCCTGAAAAACAACCCTAAGCGAACCGTGGTCGGGAGTCTGGAATATGCGGTAAGAGAGGCAAATCAGGCGATCCTTGAAAAGGCATCAAAGGACTCGAAGTATCAGGGGATGGGGACGACCCTGGTAGGTATGATCATAGAGGATGATGTTGCCTATATCGTGAATATCGGAGACTCCAGGCTGTACCAGATCAGGAAGCACATAAGGCAGATCACGACGGATCACTCCCTTGTTGAGGAGATGGTGCTTTCGGGTGAGATCGAGAAGGAAGAGATGAGAACTCATCCGAACAAAAACATAATCACCAGGGCGCTTGGAACCATAGATGATCCGAAACCCGATCTCTTTGAGGTAGATATAAGTCCGGGGGATGTATATCTTTTGTGCTCGGACGGTTTGTCAAACATGCTTGATGATAAGGAGATCGAAAGGATAGCTTCGCAGGCTGACAAGCCTCTGTCCGAGATAGGGCAAAGCCTTGTGGATGCAGCCAACAAAGCCGGTGGTAAGGATAATATCAGCGTAGTGCTTATCAGAATATAGAAAGGGAAGGTTGATTTGGATATGATCGTAAATATTGGAACAATCATAGGAAATCGGTATGAGATACTAGAAAAGGTCGGTACCGGAGGTATGGCTGATGTGTACCGTGCCAAGGATCACAGACTGAACAGATTTGTCGCTCTAAAGGTCCTGAAAACAGAGTATAGCGAGGACACTAAATTTGTATCAAAGTTTCGTCAGGAGGCACAGGCTGTAGCCGCCATAACTCATCCGAATATTGTGAGTGTGTATGATGTCGGTGAGGAAGAGGGGATGCACTATATCGTCATGGAGTTTGTCGACGGTATAACCCTGAAGCGCTATATCGACCAAAAGGGTAAGCTTAAGGTAAAGGAGGCTGTAGGTATTGCACTGCAGATAGCGGCAGGACTCGACGCTGCCCACTCCAACAATATCATACACAGGGATATCAAGCCTCAAAACATACTTATATCCCGCGAGGGTACGGCGAAGGTTTCCGACTTCGGTATCGCCAAGGCGGCAAGCTCCAACACTATTACGGCGAACGCCATGGGCTCTGTCCACTACATCTCACCGGAGCAGGCAAGAGGCGGCTTCTCGGATGAAAAGAGCGATATCTATTCACTTGGTGTTACCCTGTATGAGATGCTCAGCGGTACTATGCCGTTCACGGGAGAAAGCGCGGTGGCTGTAGCGCTCGCACACATTCAGGAGGACGCTGCGCCTCTCGCAGCCATAGACGCCACCATACCGAAGGGACTTAGCAATATAGTTTCCAAGTGTATGCAGAAAAAGACCGAGATGCGCTATGCTTCCGCGGCCGATCTGATAGCCGATCTGAAGATGTTTTTGCAGGATCCGAGCGGAGACTACGGTATCGTAAAGCCGATATACGGGGATTCCGAGACTATATTTATATCAAACAGCGATGTCAACACACTTAAGGCTGCCACACCGCATACGAATGTGGATCCGGAGCCTGTTGATGACGAGGATGAGGAGGACGTCGATCCCAAGCTTGAAAAGGCTCTCATCATTGGAAGCGTTGCTGTTGCGGTGATCATTTTTATAATTCTTATTTTCCTGCTTGGAAGATTCATAGGTCTGTGGGGCTCATCCTCTGCGGAACCGGAGGGCACTCCGACGCCCGTACCGACGGCGACCGTGGATCCGTCTACCATACCCGAGGGACAGACTCTGGTACCCGATGTCTTCAATGAGAGCCTTGAATCGGCAGGACAGATACTCGAGGAGAGCGGACTTAAGTACAGAATAGAGAATCAGGACAACAACGAGGTAGAGAAGGACTACGCGATAGGAACCAATCCGGAGGCGGGCTCTACCGTTGAGGAGGGTTCTGAGGTCATACTTTACATAAGCAACGGACCGGTCAAATCAGGTCTTATCTCAGTGATAGGAAAGACTGTCGAGGAAGCGACATCCGATCTTGAACTCGCCGGCTATCAGGTTCAGGTCGGCTCCGAGGTCTACTCAGATACCGTGGAGAAGGGCAAGGTTGCATATACCGATCCCAAGGCTGGAGAGCAGGTGGATTCGGGATCGATGATCACGCTTCATGTCTCCAAGGGTAAGGAAAATGTAAAGGTACAGGTTCCGAATCTGATAGGTATGACAAGAGCGGAGGCAAAGGAAGCCATCCGTGAGGCGAAGCTTACGCTCGGCGAGACCTCCAAATCGTATTCGAGCTACGACGTGGGCGAGGTATGTGTACAGTCTCCGGTGGCAGGCAAGGAGGTCAAGGAAGGAACCGCGATCAACATCACGATAAGCAAGGGACCTGAGCCGACATACCGTTATGTGGGAAGCTGCACGATCGAGAATCCGTTTGAGTTTGATACTGACGATCCTGCCAAGTTCAAGTTCGTGCTCAAGCAGGACGGAAACACCACGCCTATTGAGACCATAACACTCAGCTACAGTGATTTCCCGTACCAACTGTCCAATGTAATTGGCTACAGCACCAATCAGGGAACGATTATAGTATATCAAAACGGTGAGAATATAGCATCATATCCGATAAGCTTTAAGAAAGAGAAGGAATAGATGCGTACTGATAAGGGAAAGATCATTCGTGGCGTCGGAGGGTTCTACTATGTAGTGACCCGCGATGCCACGATCTATGAATGCAGGGCAAAGGGTATCTTTCGCAAGGACGATGTCAAGCCGCTGGTCGGTGATGACGTGATGATCGGTATTCTTGACGAGGAGAACAGGCTTGGGAACGTCGATGAGATCCTCCCGCGCAAAAATGCGCTGATCCGCCCTCCCGTTGCCAACGTTGATCAGGCGATGGTCGTGGTGTCCGCCAAGTCTCCGGGACTGAACCGCGGACTTCTCGACAGGTTTTTGCTGATGATGGAGGTCAGGAACATACCTGTGTGGATATGCCTGACCAAGACCGATCTTGTAAATGATACCTTCGTAAGGGGCTTTGTGTCGGTCTATGAAAAATGCAGTGAGGGCGTGCTTGCCGTAAGTAATGTGGATGGAAGCGGCATCAGGGATGTCCGCATGTGCATGAAGGGCAAGACGACCGTGCTTGCGGGGCCGTCGGGAGTCGGTAAGTCCTCTCTTGTCGGGCATATTTGTCCGGATGCGGCACCCGAGACCGGGGTTATAAGCAAAAAGACGCAGAGAGGAAAGCATACCACCAGACACTCGGAGCTTTTTATGATCGCGGAGGATACATTTTTATTCGATACGCCGGGCTTCAGCTCGCTTGCGCTTCCCGAGCTTTTGCCGGAGGAACTCTCTGCCTACATGCCTGAGTTTGATGAGTACAGAGACGGCTGCAGATACAGGATGTGTACTCATATCCACGAGCCTGATTGCGCGGTCATTTCGGCTGTGGGCGACACGATCGATGAGAAGAGATACGAATCATATAAGATGTTTTTTGCGGAGCTGAATGAAAGAGCGGTTAAGGAGGGAAGGAGCAGCAGATGATAGTGAATAAGCTTGCACCGTCCATATTGGCGGCGGACACTGCCTGCTTGGGTGAGCAGGTCGCCGCGATAGAGTCGGCAGGTGCCGACTATGTACATATAGATGTGATGGATGGAGTGTTTGTGCCAAATCTGTCCTTTGGGATCCCTGTTGTATCGGGACTAAGACAGCACTCAAAGCTTTTTTTTGATGTGCATCTGATGATAGTGAATCCGATAGACCATATCAGGGATTTTGCTGAGGCGGGTGCGGACGGGATAACCGTGCATGCCGAGGCGTGCGGGGACAAGCTCTATGATACGATCCTGCAGATACTCGGATACGGGGTAAAGCCTGCCGTGGCGATACGACCGGACACGCCGCTCGATCCGGTGATGCCGATACTCGATAAGCTGTCAATGGTACTTATAATGACTGTTTATCCCGGGTACGGAGGTCAGAAGATCATACGTGACACCTTTGGGAAAATACGCAAGCTGAGAAGCCTTATAAACGAGAGGGAGCTGGACGTTGACATTGAGGTCGACGGCGGACTGACACCTGAGAACGTCGGTGAGGTCATGGATGCCGGAGCAAATGTGTTTGTCGCGGGAACTCAGGTGTTCAAGGGAGATATTGCCAAAAATGTCTCCGATTTTAACAAACTTTTAAAGAAAAACTGATTCAATAAGGAGATAAGATAAAATGAAGCTTGGAATCGTAGGTTTGCCGAATGTCGGCAAGAGCACACTGTTTAATTCACTTACAAAGGCCGGGGCAGAGTCGGCAAACTATCCCTTTTGTACCATTGATCCAAATGTGGGAGTGGTAGCGGTACCGGATGAGAGGGTCGATGTACTGGCAAAGATGCATTCCTCCGCGAAGAAGGTGCCTGC
>DMLD01000189.1:0-1444 GCA_003453515.1 Lachnospiraceae bacterium | reverse complement strand
TGTCAAACATACGCGAGGTCGATGCGATAGTACATGTGGTGCGTTGCTTTGAGGATGACAATATAGTTCATGTGGATGGGAGCATAGATCCGCTGAGAGATATAGAGACCATAAACCTTGAGCTTATTTTTTCTGATATAGAGATACTCGAAAGAAGAATCGCCAAGGTCTCACGCGGTGCCAACAACGACAAAAAGCTGAAAAAGGAGCTTGAATTCGTACAGCGTATAAAGGCGTTTTTGGAGGAGAACAAGCTTGCCAAGAACTTTGAGGTTGGCGATGACGACGATGAAAAGGCATGGTTTAAGGAGTACAATCTTCTGACCGCGAAGCCCGTGATATACGCTGCAAATGTTTCCGAGGATGATCTTGCGGACGACGGAGCTGCCAATGAACATGTTTCACGAGTCAGAGAATATGCTAAGGATGAGAACTCCGAGGTATTTGTGATATGTGCGCAGATCGAGCAGGAGATAGCCGAGCTCGATGAGGATGAGACAAAGGAGTTTCTAGAGGATCTGGGGCTCAAGGAGTCCGGACTTGAGAAGCTGATAAGGGCAAGCTACAGGATACTCGGACTTATAAGCTTTCTGACTACCGGACCCGATGAGACAAGAGCATGGACGATTACCGAGGGAACGAAGGCACCTCAGGCGGCAGGCAAGATCCATACCGATTTTGAGAGGGGCTTCATCCGTGCGGAGGTCGTATCCTATGACAACCTGATTGAGAACGGCGGGATGAACGGCGCCAAGGAGAAGGGGTTAGTCAGATCCGAGGGCAAGGAATACGTGATGAAGGATGGCGATGTGGTGCTGTTCAGATTCAATGTGTGATGGAGGAATATGATGAGAGAGATAGCGTTTCCGCATCTTGGAATATATCTGGATAATGTGCCAAAGAGCATAAGTATATTCGGACTGGATATAGCGCTGTATGGTGTGATCATAGCTCTGGGGATGATAGCGGGGCTGTATATCGCATGCGTTCAGGCGAAGAGGACGGGACAGAAAACCTCCATATATTCGGATTTCGTTATATGGGGCATTGTGTTTTCCCTGATCGGTGCCAGGATTTATTATGTGATCTTTGCGTGGGATAAATACAAGGATAATCTGCTTGAGATATTCAATTTCAGAGGCGGCGGGCTGGCGATATACGGCGGTGTGATCGCTGCGGTGATAACTGTCTATGTTTACTGCCGTGTGAAAAAATATTCGTTCTTTTTATTCGTCGATACAGCCGTAGTGGGACTTATACTCGGACAGATCATCGGACGATGGGGGAATTTTACCAATCAGGAGGCGTTCGGCGAGTATACCGACTGCTTTCTTGCCATGCGCTTGAATGCTGCCAACGTCAATCCGGATTATATCACGGACACCATGAGGGCAAATATGCAGACGATGGGGGATGCGAGCTATATACAGGTGCATCCGACATT
>DMLD01000068.1 GCA_003453515.1 Lachnospiraceae bacterium | reverse complement strand
CTCTGGTAAAACAATAAGTTAAGGAAACGCTGATTAAAGCGTTTCCTTGCACAAAAATCGTGGCACGAAGTGCCACGATTTTCTGTGCATCCTCTCTCGTTATTTTTCCTGTTTTAGCATGCAATTGGTAGATTTTTAGGAAAATAGCGAAAAATAGTGGGGATTATCCCCTTCTTTTTTAGGATTCTTGCCAGTTTCTTTAGATTCATACACGCAAAGGTTAGCCCGACCTTCATTTGCATCCGGGCCTTTCCATACATCTGCGTGTATCGGAAACCGTGATTCTCTTTTGCTGTTCCAAACAATCGCTCTATGGTTTCTTTTCGTTTATTGTATAGATCCTTCATTCCGATTGTGTGTCGGATATCTTCAGTTATTTCTACGTAATCTTCCCATATGTGCCGTGTGACAGTTTTCTGATGATTCTGGCTTTCTGTACATTGGTCGATATAAGGACATTTCGCACAATCATGTGGATTGCTTTTATATTCTCTGTACCCGTCACGATTGGTAGTTCTGTATTTTAGTATTTTATCATTGGGGCACAGATAGCAATCATAGTATTCATCATAAACATACTGATACTTTCTAAAGAATCCTTTCTTTGTCATGGGGCATTTGTATGGGAACAATGGTTTTATTCCATCATCAATAAGCATTTTTGCAATTGCCGGGGTTTTATATCCTGCATCCATGATCATGATATTCGGATTAAGAGGTTTCATCTTGTCATACAGTCCTTTGAATGTCCGACTGTCATGCTGATTACCGGGACTGACTGTATATCCGAGAATCCATCCGTTTTTATCACATGCGGTTTCAACTGAATACGCAAAAACCTGTTTATGCTCTCCTTTGTGAAACCATCCACTGTCTGGATCTGAGGTGCTTACTTTGATTTCTTTTTCTTTACCTCCGCCGGTGCCTCCGCTTGGACCATCATCTTTATCTTTCAATGGCTTTTTTCCGTGCTCTTCCCGATCTCTATTTATTTCTTCCTTAAGCTGCTCTTCGTAAAACAGGCTCTCCTGTTTAGCGATTTGCTTTTGATGCTTTTTTGCATTGGCTCTGGCCTTTACATGTGTGGCATCAACGAATATTTCAGTGGGATCAATAAGATCGTATTTATAACACTCTTCAAGAATACGTGAGAATATCTGTTCAAAAAGATCGGTATCTTTAAACCGTCGAGTATAATTCTTTCCGAAAGTAGAGAAGTGGGGGACTTTGCTGTATAGATCAAGACCTAAGAACCATCGATAAGCGACATTTACTTCTATTTCCTTAATTGTTTGCCGCATACTCTTAATACCATAGAGATACTGTATGAGTGGAATCTTTATCAGCACGACCGGATCCAGGCTTGGGCGCCCATTGTCCGGAGAGTACTTGTCCTCTACAAGATCATAAATGAATGACCAGTCAAGTGCACCATCAATCAATCGGAGCAGATGATCCTTGGGAACAAGGTCATCCATACAGATGAATTGAACCTGTTCTCGGTTCTTTTCGACGTTCGTTGACATCATAGGCAGATACCCTCCATATCTGATTTCTATGATACCATTATACCAAAAAAACGCTGAAAAATCCAGTGCTTTCGGTGTTTTTCTTCGTTTTTTCTACGAGAAAAGCCCGCGGTTTCCCGCGGACTTTGTCTACAGTCTGAGGATACACTGATTTAATCAGTGTATCCTTAAGTATTTCTATGATCTCAGATCAGTTGTTTTATCCGCAATCAGTGGCGTCGTACTTTTGAGTCCCAGCGCTATGGTATATGAGTTGTGCAGCATGGCCGATACGCCCGGTGTCAGTATGCCGAGGACTCCGAGAAGGATTATACCCGTGTTGATGGCTACGATACCCCGGTAGTTTGAGTGTATACGCTTCATGAGCTTTTGACTGAGAACTCTCAGCAGTACGATTCGATTGAGATCATCCGATCCAATGGTGATATCAGCGATCTGTCTTGCTATCTCGGCGCCTTCGTTTATCGCAATACCTGCATCTGCTTCCGAGAGTGCCGGGGAATCGTTGATCCCATCACCTATCATGATAACGCGCTTGCCCTCATCGTGGCATTTTTTTATAAAGGCAGCCTTGTCCTCAGGCAATACCTCCGAATAAAAGCTGTCCACGCCGACGCGCCTTGCTATGGCCGATGCGGTCTTGGTGCTGTCACCGGTCATCATGACCGTTTCGGATATGCCAAGCTTCTTAAGTTTTTTAATGACCTCGGGAGCCTCTTCTCTCAGCGGATCCTCTATAAGGATCACGGCTGCAAGACGCCCCTCCTTCGCATAGTAAAGTCTTGAGTACTCCTCGGGCATAGTGTTGAGCCTAGACCGTTCGGTATCACTTAAGGGCACTCCCTCATCCTCAAAGATAAAATGATAGCTTCCTATGACGGTTCGTTTGCCGTTGATGGTTGATGCGATGCCGTGAGCCACTATATAGTCAACCTTTGTGTGCATCTCCTCGTGCATAAGCCCCTTGTCCTCGGCAGCCTTCACAACCGCGTTTGCTATGGAGTGCGGGAAATGCTCCTCGAGACAGGCCGCTTCCCTGAGCAGCTCATCGGGAGCTTCGCCGTTGAAAGACAGGGTGTCTACGACCGTTGGCTGAGCTTTGGTAAGTGTGCCTGTTTTGTCAAACACGATGACATCGGCATCTGCAACCGCCTCCAAGAACTTGCCTCCCTTGATGGTGATATCAGCCTTGCCTGCTTCTCTCATCGCTGAGAGCACGGACAGTGGCATGGCGAGCTTGAGTGCACACGAATAATCTACCATGAGTACGGAGATCGCCTTGGTGACATTTTTAGTAAGGATATAGGTGAGCGCGGTCCCACTGAGCGAATAAGGAACGAGCCTGTCCGCAAGGTGCGAGGCCTTGCTTTCGACCGATGACTTGAGTTTTTCCGATTCCTCGATCATGTGGACGATCTTGTCAAATCTTCCTTCTCCGCTGACCTTGCTTACCCGGATGGTTATCTCACCCTCTTCGACGATGGTTCCGGCAAATACCGACTTGCCGACATCTTTTCTGACAGGTATCGCTTCGCCTGTCATGGACGCCTGGTTGACCATGGCATCGCCGCGGCTCACTTCACCGTCAAACGGAATGATGTTGCCAACGCGGATCACGACCTCATCTCCGATCGCGATATCGTCGGTTTCGACAAGAACTTCCGTGTCACCTGATACCTTCCAAACCTTTGAGATGTTGAGTGACATACGCCTTGCCAGGTCATCGACAGAGCGCTTGTGTGTCCACTCCTCGAGCATATCGCCAAGCCCCAGCAAAAACATCACGGAATCCGCGGTCTTGTAGTCTTTGGTTATTATGGAAGTACCTATGGCAATCGCATCCAAAAGCTCGACTTCAAGACGCTTATGAGAGAGTGTTTTCAGTCCGCGAAGGACAAATCTGAGAGACCCTGCCACTATCCATGCCCGGCGCACGGGCAGCGGAAGAAGGATTCTTTTCAAAAATCTGAACACGGTCATGCCGACAAGCTTTTCAAAGTACTTCGCGTCCGTCTCTCTTGACGACATCTCGAAAACGCTCTCCGGAACGAGCGATGTGTCCATACGCAGGGAGCGGAGCGCATCGATGATGGTCTCGCGTCCGCACGAAAAGCATATCACGGCATCGGCGGTCCTCTCATAGACCTTGACGGAAGTGGTTCCTGCTATATCCTGCAAAAGATACTGCACTGTGTCGGCCTCTCTATAGGTCATCCTTTTTTTGGAAAAATGAACTCTTATCCGTCCGCGTATCTCATGCTTGATTATAAACCTCATTCATCCTCCACCGGCTCGTCAGAAGCCGCACGCTCCTCATTGATGGCTTTGGCTTCAGCCAAAATATCATTGCAGTTTTCCTGAAGTGTGGTGGCTTGATCCATAACAGCCTCCTTGCACCTGAGAGCGGCTGCGGTACAGTGAGTGTATACCTTCTTGGCATCACGGCTTGACAGGATTTTGATCCCTGCCGAACCAAACAGTGCTCCGCCTGCAAATAAAGCAATTCTTTTCCACATAATATATACCTCCTTTTGTGACTGATATTAACATGTATTTTAAACAGATAATACACCTAAAAAAATGCGAAGTCAAGGGCTTTGCAGCCTAATCTTTGTTAGATAAATAACATCTTTTTAAGCGTTCTCTAACCATGTTTTTATCGCGCTAACTCCGGTTATAAATACATACCTGTTCAATATTTATCCCAGACCGACGTCAAGACTCATCATCAGAACAAAACCGATCGAGAAGCAGATGGTACCGATGTTCGAGTGTTTGCCCTCCGCCATCTCAGGGATCAGCTCCTCCACAACAACATAGAACATGGCGCCTGCCGCAAAGGACAGAAGATAAGGCAGTATGGGAACGACAAAGCCCGCCGCGAAGATGGTTATGATCGCCGCTATAGGCTCGACGATACCCGAGAGCATACCGTAGAGGAAGGTCTTGCCTTTGGACATCCCCTCAGCTCTCAGAGGCATGGATACTATCGCACCCTCGGGGAAGTTTTGCAGTGCTATACCTATTGCCAGAGCCCACGCGCCGGTAAGAGTGATCGACTCGTTGCCGTAGACCCATCCGGCAAACACCACGCCGACCGCCATACCCTCGGGTATGTTGTGAAGCGTGACGGCGAGCACAAGCTTGGTCGTTTTCTTAAGACCGGTGCGCGGCCCCTCCTCCGAGCCCTCCATATGCATATGGGGGATCACCACATCGAGCACGAGCAAAAACAGTATGCCGACCAAAAATCCTATCACCGCTGGAACAAACGAGAGCTTACCCATGCCTGCCGACTGCTCGAGTGCAGGCAGCAGGAGACTGAAAAATGAAGCCGATACCATCACGCCTGACGCGAAGCCGCCAAGCGCCTTGCTGAGAGCTTCCTTCATCGCGCCCCTCATGAAAAATACGCACGCCGCACCGAGAGTGGTACCCAGAAAGGGTATCAGTATTCCTTCACTTATATTGAGCCACATATGATCACCTTCTTCTGTTTTCAAAATCATCAAACTTTAGTTAGCCGCATCTAACCAAAGTTAGTATAACACCCATCAACCCAAATATCAAGTCTTTTTTTCAACCTGCCATGAATAGTTGCGTTTCCTTAACTTTTGGGCTTGTCATAAAAATAGAATTGTGATAGAATGGTATCTCTAAAGGTCTAACAAAACGGAGGGTGATAAAACATGGACAATCGTAACTTTACCCTGCTCACGGACTACTATGAGCTCACGATGATGCAGGGCTATTTTAAAAACAGGGTGGAAGAGAGTGTGGTCTTTGACCTGTTTTACCGTCGCAATCCCGACGACGGGGGATTTGCGATCTGTGCCGGACTCGAGCACGCTATCGAGTATATCAAGAGTCTTCACTTTGACTATGATGATATAGACTATCTGAGGGGCTTGGGAGATTTTGATGACGAGTTTTTGGACTATCTGGCGAGCTTTCATTTTACCGGAGATATATATGCGATACCGGAGGGGACGGTCGTGTTTCCCATGGAGCCGTTGGTCAAGGTGGTTGCGCCGATCATGGAGGCTCAGCTGGTGGAGACCGCGCTTCTCAATCTTATCAATCACCAGTCCCTGATCGCGACCAAGGCAGCCAGAGTTTGCTACGCAGCCAGAGGCGGTGCGGTCATGGAGTTCGGACTCAGACGCGCACAGGGGCCGGACGCCGGTACGTTCGGCGCGAGAGCAGCGGTCATAGGCGGCTGTGTCGGCACGAGCAACGTCATCTGTGCCAAGGATTATGACGTCAAGCCGCTCGGGACCCATGCGCACAGCTGGATCATGAGCTTTCCGAACGAGCTCACTGCCTTCAGAAGATACGCCGAGCTGTATCCCGGCAACACAACTCTTTTAGTGGATACGTATGATACGCTCCGCTCGGGAGTTCCGCATGCGATACAGGTTTTCGAGGAGCTCAGGGACAGAGACCGGATGCCTGCAGTCTACGGGATCAGGCTTGACAGCGGTGACCTTGCGTATTTATCAAAGAAGGCAAGAAAAATGCTCGATAATGCGGGCTTTGAGGATGCCAAGATATGTGCGTCCTCTGATCTTGACGAGTACCTCATCGATTCGCTTCTCGCCCAGGGTGCCTGCATAGACTCCTGGGGAGTCGGGACCAATCTGATAACCTCGAAGAACACACCGGCATTCGGAGGAGTGTACAAGCTCTCCGCGGTCGCAGCCGGCGAGGTGACAAGCGACAGCGCCGAGGGCTGGGAGCCCAAGATCAAGCTTTCGGAGAA
>DMLD01000031.1 GCA_003453515.1 Lachnospiraceae bacterium | reverse complement strand
CCTTGCCGTCGTAGCGCTCGTGGTGATACTTCGCGCCCACGTCTATCTCCGGTATCATGCCGATATCCTTTAGTATATCCGCACCGATAACGGTGTGATTTTTCATGAGCTGATACTCGTCATCGGTAAGCTTTCCGGGCTTATTCAATACCGAATCCGGAACACCTATCTTTCCTATATCGTGAAGCAGCGCGATGAACTTGATGTCCGCGATCTTCTTTTCGTCGAAGCCAAGCTCCTTGGCAATGCTTCCGGAATAATCGGACACTCGTCTTGAATGTCCCTGTGTATACTCATCCTTTGCATCTATGGTATTTGCGATGGTACGTATCGTGGCAATGGTCATCTGCTGCATGTTCTCACGGAACTCGGCATTTTTCCTGTCGATACGACCGTAGATGTACGCGCCGACTATGGACGCCATGAAGCACAGTATAAGAAGTGCAAACTGTATCTCTATCTCCTTGGAATTGTGCAAGGATATCTCATCATCCATGTATCTGATGTATGTCGATGCGATGTTCACAACGATCGAGGCAAGCCCCGTGATGGTGACCAGCAGCATATCGTGATAGAGTACCATCAGCGAGAGCAGCGGCAATATGTACGTAAATACCAGCGGCGTGTTTCCCGTCAGCATGACGAAGGTGTACATGATCATGTAGCCACCGAACACAAGGTATCTTAAGTAAAACCACTCCTGTCTCAGATGGTATACTATGAACGAAATAACGACGGGAACTATTGTCACCAACGAAAAATAGAGCAGATACGTCTCACTCCGCTCTCCCTTCATGACCTCGATGGCATACGCCACCACAAGTACAACTGCTATGATAAGCCATCCGTATACCAGTCCCGCATTCAGTCCGCTATACTCCGGTCTGTCCTCTCTCTTTTCAAAATGAAACCTCTCAAACATGCCTTCACCTGTCTCCGCCGCCAACCTCACGGCGCTTCTTTTCGCGTAATTCTTTGAAAAAACTACTCATAAGCATCGAGCACTCCTCTGACAGCACTCCCTCTCTCAGTGATACCTTATGATTCAATCCGTCCGTATGAAAAATGTCAAGTACTGATCCTGCGCAACCCGCCTTTGCGTTTCTGCAGCCCATAACGACGGTCGGTATCCTCGCCTGCACGATGGCACCTGCGCACATGGGGCACGGCTCCAGTGTCACATAGAGCACGCAATCCTCCAATCGCCAGTCCCCCACTCGCCTGCACGCCTGTCTGATCGCCATGAGCTCTGCGTGCGCAAGGGCATTCTTCTTACGGTTACGCCTGTTGTAGCCTCTGCCTATGATCTTCCCATCCCGTACTATAACGCATCCGATCGGTGTCTCGTCAAGACGGTAGGCTTTTTTCGCAAGCCCTATCGCCTCCCTCATAAACACCTCATCGTCCATATAAATATCTCCCCCATATCTTGCGTAACAAACACAATCGGCACACTAAAAAAAGTGCACCGATCGTCTATCGGTTGCATACGCAAAATCCATATATATAATATAACCGAAAATTGCGAAAAATACAACCATTATTTTTATTTTTTTATCACTGTTCACGGCTGACGGATTTTTGAACAGGGGAACGTCAACCGTGGACTGCTGCTGTCATCTTTGCCCCATCGACGCTTTGATGAGCTGAGCCAGCCATGGACCAAGCACTACTGCCACGACTATTTTTATCAGATCACCCGGGATAAACGGGAACACACACAGACCGAGCGCGGATATCACCGGTGTCCGGGTGGAGATCACGAACCACAGTGTTCCGAAAAAATACAGGACTGCGGTAGCCACCACAAATCCGGCAAAGTGTATGACTCTAAGAAGGATCAGGGATGAGACCTTCTTTGTATCACTGACAAATCTGCCTGATAAAAGGATCACTCCGCCCGCAACCGCGATCATGGGTATAAAGCCTATCAGATATCCGCCCGTAGGCCCTGCCAGCTTTGCCAGGCCTCCCTGATATCCCGAAAAGACCGGAAGTCCTATCATTCCGATAAGAAGGTAGATTACACAGGAGACCAGCGCATATCCTGTCCCAAGTATGTAGACTGCGAAAAACAGCACAAGCATGGTCAGCGATATAGGGACAGGTCCTATCGGTACGGAAAGCGGTCCCACCACGCATAAGACAGCTGCCATAAGGGCTGTCATGATCATTAACGTAAGCTTTGAGGATATTACAGTTTCACTCTTTGCGATCTTCATTTTCTTATATTTCCTTTCGTAAACTAATATTTTAGAATTAGTTTACATAATTTGCGGGCACTTGTCAATAGGCAATTTGATCACAGTCGCGAACGTGAGGCGTTCTTTTTTTCGGATGAACAGCACTTGCCTTGGCATTTTTCGGATGATATAATCGGGTTACACCGAGATCAGGGAAAGGAGGGAAGGGATACGAAAGAAGGAGTGATGATGCGTTTGTGTTGATAATCGGTGTGGCAGGATTGATGAACATCACGGGTTCGCATCTTCTGCATATGGAAGTGGGGTGATATCATAGCACCGCGTATGAGATTTTTGGATCAGCTCAAATTCGCCAAGAATAACGGCATTGCCATAGATGTCGAGGGTGTAAGCTATTCCGACAGGAGACCTCAGGATGTCATCGCTGTTATGCAGCGCGGCAGCTATATGGTCGACTATGACAGTGATTATCAGGGGCGCATTACGGCGATCCATGTAAGAAAGGTTTGCCGGTCAGAGTGACCGGCGTGAGAAATGGTCCTGAAAGGGAGTATACGTAATCGAGTAGGGACGATGTAATCGCACCCTACTCGCCCGCGAGCCGCCGGTCAGCTCTGCTGACATCTTCCTATCGGCGGCTCTGCGATATCTAAGCGCGAGGGCAACACTTCGTGTCGCCTCGCCCAACGCTGTGGTTCGTTGGGATGTTTTACGGCGCGAGTGCCAACGCTTCGCGTTGACTCGCCCAACGCTCCGACTCGGATCCTTCGGATCCTCGTGGTCCGTTGGGCTCTAACGAATAAAAAGACAGGGAACCTTGAATGCGAGCATTCAGGTTCCCTGTCTTTCTATTCGTTCTCGCGCCTTATGCGCTCCAGTATTCAATCCGCATGGCGCGTTTTACTTCTGACAATGTGTTGGCGGCGATCTCGCGGGCGGCGATGCTGCCCTGATGGAGGATCTCCATAACGGCGGGGACATCCTTCTCCCACTCCTTGCGCCTCTTCTGGATAGGCGAAAGCTCTTCCATCAACACCTGATACAAAAACTTCTTGACCTTTACATCTCCCAGTCCGCCCCTCTCATAGTGAGCCTTCAGCTCATCAAGATTACTATACTCGGGAAGATGCTCCTCAAACATATCGTCCCTGCAAAAGGCATCAAGATATGTAAATACGGTATTTCCTTCAAGTGATCCCGGATCCTCTATCCTGATGTGGTTAGGATCCGTATACATGCTCATGACCTTCTTCCGTATATCCTCGGGCTCGTCCGAAAGATATATACAGTTGCCGAGTGATTTGCTCATCTTTGCTTTGCCATCGGTTCCCGGAAGCCTTGAGCAGACCTGATTTTCGGGAAGCAGCGCCTTGGGCTCGACCAAAACCTCATCATAGGTCGAGTTGAAGCTTCTGACTATCTCTCTAGCCTGCTCCAGCATCGGAAGCTGATCCTCTCCGACCGGGACAGTCGTCGCCTTGAATGCCGTGATATCGGCTGCCTGCGATATGGGATAGGTAAAAAAGCCCACCGGTATCGAGCTGTGAAACCCTCTCATCTGTATCTCCGACTTGACGGTCGGATTTCTCTGAAGCCTTGATACCGTGACCAGATTGCTGTAATAAAAGGTGAGCTCAGTCAGCTCGGATACATATGACTGCACCAGCAGATTGGTCTTTTCGGGATCTATGCCGCACGACAGGTAATCAAGCGCGACCTCTGATATATTTGCCTTTACCTTTTCCGGATTGTCAGCGTT
>DMLD01000014.1 GCA_003453515.1 Lachnospiraceae bacterium | reverse complement strand
CTTGAGAAGCCTTTCCGTAATTACTTTGCAAGAGCTCAGAAAGCAAAGTGGGGAACAACAGGTGACAACCTGATGATCCTTCTCGAGCTTCGTCTTGACAACGTTCTTTTCCGTCTCGGCTTTGCGAGAACAAGAAAAGAGGCAAGACAGATAGTTGATCACAAGCATGTGCTCGTGAACGGCAAATGTGTAAACATCCCTTCATATTCTCTGAAGAAGGGTGATGTTGTAGAAATCAAGGAAAAACACAAGGGAGGTCCTCGTTACAAGGAGATCCTTGAGGTAACAGGATCCCGTCTGGTTCCCGCATGGCTTGAGTCCAATCAGGAGACCCTCTCAGGAACAGTGAAGGAGATCCCGACGAGAACTGAGATCGACGTACCTGTAAATGACGTGCTTATCGTCGAGTTGTACTCGAAGTAATCAATTGATACTTAAGATAAGTGTCTTGAAGCAGATAAGGGGGTACCTTACGTGTTTGAATTTAATAAACCAAAAATAGATATCGTTGAAATTTCAGAGGATCATAAGTTCGGTCGTTTTGTAGTTGAGCCTTTGGAGCGCGGCTACGGTACTACACTCGGTAACTCGTTGAGGCGAATCATGCTGTCCTCACTTCCGGGTGCAGCGGTATCAAGCATAAGAGTTGACGGTGTGGTTCACGAATTCAGTTCCATCCCCGGTGTTAAGGAAGATGTGACCGAGATCGTGATGAATATCAAAAACCTCGCCATCAAGAACAATGCCGAGGATCCGACCATACCGGTATCGATGTATGTCGATGCGGTAGGCTCACAGGTGGTCACGGCTGCTGATATCAAGAAGAGTGCCGATATCGAGATCATAAACGAGGATCAGGTGATCGCCACATTGAACGGCGGTGCAGATACCAAGCTTTATATCGAGATGACGGTGACCGGCGGACGCGGCTATGTAAGCTCTGACAAGAACAAGAAAAATGAGATGCTTGATGTGGATGCGATCGCTATAGACTCGATCTATACACCTGTTGAGCGTGTCAACATCAAGGTAGAGGACACTCGTGTCGGTCATATAACTGACTTTGATAAGCTTACGCTTGATGTATATACCAACGGTACACTTGCTCCCGACGAGGCGGTGAGCCTGGCTGCAAAGGTGCTTTCAGAGCATCTCAAGTCGTTCATCGATCTGTCTGAGAAGGCAAAGAACGCCGAGGTCATCGTTGAGCCGAACGCAGACGATACGAAGAAGGTCATGGATATGAGTATAGACGAGCTGGAACTTTCGGTTCGTTCGTACAACTGTCTGATGAGAGCCAACATAAAGACTGTTGAGGAGCTCACCAACAAGACGCAGGAAGATATGATGAAGGTCCGTAATCTCGGACGTAAGTCACTCGATGAGGTCATTGCCAAGCTCAAGGAGCTCGGGCTTACACTTTCTGACGGTGAATGATAGAGAGAAGGCGGGTATACGCCGAATTGTATGACGAAGGCGATATACGCCGGAAATGGAGGAAATAATGGCTGGTTACAGAAAGCTGGGCAGAACGTCCAGTCAGCGCAAAGCTTTGCTTAGAAACCAGGTGACAAACCTGATATATCACGGACGCATTGTGACTACCGAGGCAAAGGCAAAGGAGATCCGCAAGATCGCTGAGGGTCTGATCGCTATGGCAGTACGTGAAAAAGACAACTTCGAGACCGTAACCGTTGAGCAGAAGGTCCCGAAGAAGGATGTTGACGGCAAGCGTGTAAGAGAAGAGAAGGACGGCAAGAAGGTAGTTGTATATGATACCGTCAGCAAGGAGATAAAGAAGGATTCACCTTCACGTCTTCATGCACGTCGTCAGATGAAGAAGGTACTGTATCCGATCAAGGAGGTTCCTACAGAGGCTGCAGGCCGCAAAAAGGGAACCAAGGAGATCGATCTTACCAACAAGCTTTTTGATGAGATAGCTCCCAAGTATGCTAACCGCAACGGCGGCTACACACGTATCGTGAAGGTAGGCCCGCGCAAGGGTGATGCTGCCATGGAAGTTGTCATTGAGCTCGTTTGACAGGGTATCCGCAGGATATTACCGCGGATCCGATCGGAGGGATCGGTTTTGATACAGGCTGAAAATGTAACTTACGAATATATCCGTCGCGATGATCACGACGAGGTAGTAGCGGTGGAGACAGCGTTGGACGCTGTCTCTTTTCGCATTGAAACGGGAGAATGGATAGGGATAATGGGTGCCAACGGCTCGGGGAAGTCCACACTTGCCAAGCACCTGAACGCTCTTTTGGTTCCGGAGGAGGGCTCTGTAATTATAGATGATATAGATACGTCCGATAAGGAGATGGTATTTACCGTCAGGAGAAGGGTCGGAATGATATTTCAGAATCCGGACAATCAGATAGTACACGACATAGTTGAGGATGATGTGGCGTTTGGTCCTGAGAACCTTGGTATGAAGACCGGGGAGATAAGGAAAAGGGTCGACGAGGCACTCTCCATGGTCGATCTGTATGAGAGAGCCGGTGACTCCCCAATGAGACTTTCCGGGGGACAGAAGGCGCGACTGGCAATAGCAGGTGTACTTGCCATGCGCCCTAAATGTATGGTGTTTGACGAGTCGACGGCGATGCTGGATCCCGCAGGCAGGGATGAGGTCTTAGCTCAGGTGATGAAGCTGAACAAAGAAGAGGGTATCACGGTCATATGGATATCGCATTTCCCTGAGGAGATGACGGTCGCAGACCGCATTTTTATCATGGACAAGGGCAGACTCGAGATGATGGGTACGCCGAGGGAAGTATTTTCTCATGTGGATCGCTTGAAAAATATGGGGCTGGAGGTGCCGCACGTGACCGGGATCGCCTATGAGCTGAAGGTCAGGGGGATGAAGCTGCCTGATGGGATACTTACGGTAGAGGAGCTGACGGAAGCCATAGCGGGAGCAGGATATGGAAATAATACTTAACAGGGTTTCATATATATACGATGAGGGGATGAGCTATGAGACCAATGCTCTGATCGGTGTTGATCTGCGGGTCGGACCGGGCGAGTTCATCGGCTGCATAGGCAGGACGGGCTCCGGCAAGTCAACTCTTGTCAAGCTGTTCAACGGGCTTATAAAGCCTACCTACGGCGGAGTCTATGTTGACGGGCAGGATATAAATGACGGGGACTATCCGATCGCGAGCCTGAGAGGAAGGGTCGGCATGGTCTTTCAGTACCCCGAGCAGCAGCTGTTTGAGAGCAGCGTCATAAAGGATGTGATGTTCGGACCGACCAATCAGGGACTTGATACGATGACGGTCGAGCTGCGCTCGTTCGAAGCGCTGAAAAAGGTCGGCATATCGGAGGATCTGCTCGATGTAGGGCCGCTGCAGCTATCGGGCGGTCAAAAAAGGCGAGTTGCGATCGCGGGGGTTCTTGCGATGCAGCCCGAGATACTGATAATGGATGAGCCGACGGCAGGGCTTGATCCCGGAGGACAAAGGGATATATTTGAGCTTTTGCATTCACTCCACGAGCAGGGGATAACGATAGTCATGATATCCCACAACATGGAGGATGTCGCAAATCACACGGATCGGGTGTGGGTCATGAGTGAAGGACGGATAGTGATCGATGACAAGCCCGATGTCGTATTTTCACGCCCTGACGTGCTGGAGGAGCTTGGGCTCAAATCGACCGTGGCCTCATATGTCAGCAGCAGTCTGAAAGGGCGCGGTCTGATGCCTGATGGTACGGTGACAACTGACAAACAGCTGATAAACTTGTTTTTTCCGGGTGCGATATGATAAGAAATATGACGATCGGAAGCTATTTTCCGGCAGATTCGGTTATACATCGTTTGGATCCGCGTATAAAAATGATCGCGGTACTGGTTTTTTTAGTGTCTTTATTTTTGTTCGACAGCTTCTCGGGATACGGTGTTGTGACACTGTTCTTATTGACGATAATATTGCTCTCAAAGGTACCGTTTTCCTACATTTTCAGAGGAATGAGAGCATTTATTTTTCTGCTTATTTTTACATCATTTTTTCATATATTTTTTACAAAGACCGGAGATGTTTTGTTCGAGTGGCGATTCATAGTCATAACCTCCGTCGGTGTGAGAAATGCGGTGTTTATGGCAATGCGCCTTATGTATTTGGTGGTCGGCTCGTCCATGCTTACCTATACGACGACGCCCGGTGCGCTGACCGAGGCTATAGAGTCAATGCTTAGCTGGCTGAAGGTGTTCAAGGTGCATGTGCACGATTTTGCGATGATGATGTCTCTGGCACTCAGGTTTATCCCTCTGCTTCTTGCCGAGGCGAACAGGATACTCGATGCGCAGAGGGCGAGAGGGGCGGATATAGAGAGCGGCGGGCTTGTCAAGAAGCTCCGCTCGATGACATCTATCATAGTTCCTTTGTTGGTATCGGCTGCGAGGCGGTCATATGAGCTCGGACAGGCAATGGAGGCAAGGTGCTACGGCTGCGGGGAAAAGCACACGAAGCTGAAGCCGCTTAAGATGAGATTGACGGATATTTGCATGCTGCCGTTATGTGCGCTGTACATAGCCGCTATCATTTATGTCGGAAGATTCGGTTAATGAAATGCCGGTTATTTCAGTATGTCCGCAAACGCCGCATCTTTACATTTTTATAAAATTGTGATATTATGGATAACAGTTGATCAAAGAAACGGAGGTTAATGTCAATGAAAAAAAGGATCGTATCTACAGTGCTGCTTACAACTCTCGTCATCGGAAGTCTGGCTCCGGCTAAGACTGCAACAATGGCAGGGATCAAGTTAAATAAAACAAGTGTCAAACTTGAGGTGGGCAAAAGCGTAACACTTAAGGTAAAGGGAACCAAGAAGAAGGTCACATGGACATCGTCCAAGCCCAAGATCGCCAAGGTAAACAAGAGCGGAAAGGTGACCGCGAAGAAGGCGGGAAGTGCCGTCATCAAGGCAAAGGTCGCAAAGAAGACGCTCAAATGCAAGGTGAAGGTGACAAGTGCCGCAAAGGCTGTTCCGCTTGGTACCTATTGGAGTAAGGATTCCGAAGCCGCGGCTTCCCTGAGAGAATATGTAAGTACAGTTACAAATGAAAAGGATCCGGGCTACATACCTGCCGAGGATCGTATCGCAGTGTTTGATATGGATGGTACGCTTATGTGCGAGACGTATTTTACTTACTACGATACCATGATGTTTATAGATTTTTGTCTCAAGGATCATCCCGAGAGAGTGGAGGCAGACACGGTTGAGGCAGCTAAGGCGATACATCCCGGATACAAGGCAGACATCGCTCTTGCCAAACAGTTTGCCAAGGCATATAAGGGTATGACCGTAGATGAGTTTTATGATTATGTTGTCTCGTTCGGAGAAAAGTATACCGACAGCTTCAACAACATGCGCTATAAGGACGGCTTCTATCTGCCGATGGTAGAGCTTGTCAAGTATCTTTATGACAATGATTTCAAGGTCTATGTAGTGAGCGGTACCGAGGTGACAACGACAAGAGCGATAGTTGCCAACTCGCCGATCGCAAAGTATGTTCCGTCAGAGCGCGTGATAGGCTCCGAGTTTGAGACAGAGACCAATGGAAATTTGGATGCGGGATTTGACAACGGATATGTTTATCAAAAGGGTGACAGCTTCGTCTTCACCGGCAACTTTATCCAGAAAAATCTCAATATCCGCAAGCCTATCAATATAATGAGAAATATCGGCAAGCAGCCGGTTTTGGCGTTCGGTAACTCGTCCACCGATTCGAGTATGATGGATCATTGCATTGACGGAAATGTATATAAGGCTGCCGCATACATGGTAGTAGCCGACGATGAAACAAGAGAGTGGGGCAAGGAGTCCAATTGGACGGACAAGACTCCCGGATACATCGAGAAGGGATATGTGCCTGTATCCATGAAAAATGACTTCGCTCAGATCTATCCAGAGGGGATAACGAAGGCTGAGACTCAGGAAAAGACGGAGGAGACAGTGCCTGCGGCTGCCTGAGATATGAATACACATAAGAGCCGGCAGCTGCATCTGCGGCTGCCTGTGTTGAGAAAAACCGATAATATCATTGTTTCCCTAAGACAAGGAGGTCTTTATGCGACTGCTGTTGGCTGAAGATGAGAAGGAGATGTCAGATGCTTTGGTTGCCATACTGACCCACGCCCAGTACAGTGTGGACGCAGTCTACAACGGAAGGGATGCTCTTGATTATCTCGAGGTCGGAGACTACGACGGGGCGATACTGGATGTGATGATGCCGGAGATGGACGGGTTCACCGTTTTAAAGAATATCCGCGGGGCGGGAAACACCGTTCCCGTTTTGATGCTGACAGCCAAGTCTGAGATAGATGACAGGGTGTACGGTCTCGACGCGGGAGCGGACGATTATCTGACAAAGCCGTTTGCCATGAAGGAGCTGCTGGCAAGGGTGAGAGCCATAACAAGACGTACCACCGATGCGACCAGCTCTGTATTTAGCTTTGGAAATGTAACGCTGGATTCAACCTCCTATACTCTTGAAGCGCCCGGGGGCTCTGAGCATTTGCCGGGCAAGGAATATCAGCTTATGGAGTTATTTTTATCGAATCCCCGCCAGGTCATATCGACCGAGAGGATCATGGAGAAGGTGTGGGGCTATGAGAGTGACACGGAGATAAATGTCGTCTGGGTCACCATATCAGGTCTCAGGAAAAAGCTGAATTCACTCGGAGCCGATATAGAGATAAAGGCAAAGAGGGGACAGGGATATTATCTGGAAGAGAAAGTAACAAAACATGAATAAGCTTAGAAGAAGATTTATACTGGCCGCCATGCTATCGCTTTTTGCGGTACTGACGGCCATAGTTGCCGGGATGAACATACTTAATTATGTAGGTGTGGTGGATTCCGCCGATCAGGCGATAAAGATGATCATCGACAACGGCGGGACCTTTCCCGATCCCATGAATAATGCTATAACCCCCGGACAGACTGATCCTCAGAAGGGTACGGCTTCCCTTGACGGGCAGACGCCTCCGCCTAAACCTGAGGGTGGATCATCTGATATATCGGACGGGGAGACCCCGCCACCAAAACCTGAGGGTGATGCAGCCGGACAGTCCGGGAATGGGATATCAGGCAACGGGGAAGTTCCACCCGAGCTTCCAACAGAGGATATGTCAGATATATCAGCGGAAGCACCATATGAAACAAGGTATTTTACGGTATACATTAAGGGAGAGGATGTAGTCGGAACCCATATGGATAACATAGCTGCAGTGTCTTATGATGAGGCTCTAAGCTATGCAAAAGATATACTGAAAGAAGGAAAAACATCAGGATTTGTTGACAATACATACAGATATAAAAAATGCAGTTATACATCGCAGGATGGTTCGGATGGTATGATAGTCTTTGTTGACTGCAACAAACGACTTGAAGCCTTTGTGAGCGGAGTATGGATATCCGTGATAGTATCCGCATCCGGTCTGTTGGTTGTATTTTTACTTGTATGGTTTTCATCAAAGCTCGTATTTAAACCCGTTTGGGAGAGTGAGAAAAAGCAAAAGCAGTTTCTCACCGATGCCTCGCACGAGCTAAAGACGCCTCTTGCGATCATCGAGGCAAATACCGAGGTCATGGAGATCGAGTCAGGAGAGACCAAGTGGACCAAAAGTACCAAGCACCAGGTTGACAGACTTTCCGATCTCATAGCTCAGATGGTGGATCTGACAAGACTTGGCGAAGGTGAGACCGAATTGTCTGAGATTGCGCTAAGCAGCATAGTAAGTGAATCCATAGAGAACTACCAGGCACCTGCTGAGGTGTCTTCACATCCGCTTGACATCCATATAACAAAGGATTTATTTATCCGTGCTAACGAGAAAAATATCCGCCGACTGATCGGACTTCTCATGGACAACGCCATCAAATATGCAGACCCGGAGTCTGCCATAAAAGTAAATCTTATTCAGCGTGGTAAAAAGGTTATTTTTACTGTATATAATAAAGCAAAAGGCATCAAAAAAGGAAATAATGACATATTGTTTGAGAGGTTTTACAGAGCAGATGCGTCCAGAAACTCTGAGACGGGAGGGTCTGGTATAGGACTTGCTGTTGCTCGTTCCATAGTCGAGGGAGCCAAGGGAAAGATAAGTGCCTACAGCGAGGAAGGCGATGAGTTGATGATCACTGTAATCTTCCGCGTTATGTGAGATGAAGACCCGGGATTACGATTGAGTACGGACGAGGCCCAAGTGAAGGAAATTGAGAGGAGAATAACACATGCAGGAGATATGGCTGGAGAAGGGTGGTTCATTTGCTCAAAAGCTGCTTGATCAGATCGGTGCGCCGTTCAGTGTGGAGACGGCAATATACCTGATATTGTTTGAGGTCTCTTTGCTGCTTACCATCCTGTATGCGGCGAGGTGGCAGAGAAATTTCGGTGTTTATTATACCCTTATATTTACGACAATACCCATTTCCTTTCTCGGACAGCTTTTATTGTCGGTGGCAAATACCGCAGATGAGGCTCTGGTAGGTCAAAAGATCATATATCTGGGCGGCTGCTTTCTCATATTTTTTATCACCATGGCGATCTACGATCTGTGTCAGATAAGTCTGCCGAAGGTGCTAAAGATATTGCTCTTATTTTTCAATACGCAAATATATCTCTCGGTCGTAACTACCGAGTACACGGGTTTGTTTTACAGAAGCTATACCTTTGAAAAAACTGCGTTCAGAGCAGTCCTCAGCAAGGAATACGGGCCGATCCACTCCGTATTTATCCTGATGATCATAGCCTATACCGTTATGGGCTTTTTTGCGATACTTTACTCCGCATTTTTCAAGAAAAATGTCTCTAACAAAAGAGTCGTGCTCCTGTTTTTCACGGAGCTTATATCAGTGGGGGCATTTTTCATCGGAAAGAGCTCGTGGCTCAACATTGATCTTGCAACGGTGTCATATATTTTCGCGCAGATAGTGTTTCTGGTAATCATACGCAGGCTGTCTATTTTTAACGTGAGAGATACGGCTATCGATACCATCACAAAGCATGGTGAGGAAGGGTTTATATCGTTTGATAAACGCACCAAATATATAGGTTATTTCGGCTCTGCCAAGACTGTGTTTCCCGAGCTTGTCGATATTCAGGTTGACAGAAAGGCTTCCAAAAACGCTTTTTTGAGCAGGGAATTTTTGCCGATGATAGAGACCTACAAGAAAAACGGTGTTGTCGCAGACCGACTCGTTGAGAGAGGTGACAAGATATACAGACTTGAGGTCCACACACTGTATAACGGAAAGAAGCGTTCCGGATATCAGATACATATAACCGATAATACTGAGGATCAGAAGTACATCCGCATGATGGACAAGTTCAACGACTATCTGCAGGACAAGGTCGATGAGAAGACTAAGCATATCGAGGAGATGAACGAGAACCTCATCCTCAGTATGGCGACGATGGTGGAAAGCCGCGACAATTCTACCGGGGGACACATCAAGAGAACGAGCTACGTGGTCAAGCTTCTTGTTGACGAAATTATGAAAGACAAAAGCGAGGGAGCCCTGAAACTTTCAAAAAAATTCTGCCACAATCTCATAAAGGCAGCCCCAATGCACGACCTTGGAAAGATTGCCGTAGACGATGCTATCCTGAGAAAGCCCGGAAGATTTACGCCGGAGGAATTCGACGCGATGAAAACTCACGCTGAAGAAGGTGCCCGCATCGTTCATGAGATTTTGAAAGATACTGATGATCAGGCCTTCCACATTCTTGCAGAAAATGTTGCCCACTATCATCATGAACGCTGGGACGGAA
>DMLD01000115.1 GCA_003453515.1 Lachnospiraceae bacterium | reverse complement strand
TCTTAGTTTTTAAAGCTGTGTATAGGTGCCGGGATCTTGCCGGTACGCGATATAAAATCATCACACGAAAAGGAGTTGACCGGCATGATGGGAGCACTTCCAAGCAATCCTCCGAACTCCAATGTATCACCGACTTTCTTTCCCTGAGCCGGTATAATCCTGACCGCAGTCGTCTTTTGATTCACCATACCGATCGCCATCTCGTCGGCAAGTATGCCGGCTATGGTCGACGCCTTTGTATCCCCCGGTATGGCTATCATATCAAGTCCGACCGAGCATACACAGGTCATGGCTTCCAGCTTCTCTATCGTCAAAGCTCCGGCGTTTACGGCATCTATCATTCCCTGATCCTCACTGACGGGGATAAATGCCCCGCTTAACCCTCCTACCGAGGTCGAGGCGTATACGCCTCCCTTTTTCACCTGGTCATTGAGCATCGCAAGGGCAGCTGTCGTTCCCGGTGCCCCGGCTCTCTCTAGTCCAAGTGATTCAAATATCTCAGCAATAGAATCACCGATAGCAGGTGTGGGTGCCAAAGACAGATCAACGATCCCAAAGGGCACATTCAGTCTTTTTGACGCCTCGTTTGCTACCAATTGTCCGACTCTTGTTATCTTGGCAGCTGTATTTTTTATAGTATCACATACAACCTCAAAGGACTCACCCTTGACCGTATCAAGTGCACATTTGACAACTCCGGGACCGCTTACGCCAACATTTATCACGGCATCGCCCTCTGTCACTCCGTGAAAGGCTCCTGCCATGAAGGGATTATCATCCGGTGCGTTGCAAAAAACCACCAGCTTTGCACATCCTATAGACTCTCTGTCTGCTGTCTTTACAGCGGTTTTAAGAATAACATCTCCCATCAGTCTTACGGCATCCATATCAATACCGGTTCTTGTTGAGCCGACATTTACCGAGCTGCATACATACTCAGTCTCTGAAAGAGCAAACGGTATGGACTCGATCAAAAGTCTGTCAGCATTTGTCATCATCTTTGAAACCAACGCTGAATATCCGCCAAGAAAATTGACCCCGACAGCTTTAGCAGCCCTGTCAAGAGTTTTTGCAAGCTTTACAAAATCCTCGACCGTCTTACATGACGCACCGCCTATAAGAGATATCGGTGTTACGGATATCCTTTTATTAACTATCGGAATACCGTACTCTCTACCGATCTCATCTCCTGTTGATACGAGGTCTTGAGCCTTCTTTGTTATCCTGTCATATATTTTCCGGCACGTTTTATCCGGATCGCTGTCAATACAATCCATGAGACTAAGCCCCAACGTAATAGTCCTCACGTCAAGGTTTTGTTTTTCGATCATCTTATTGGTCTCTAAGACCTCGCTCATGTTAATCATTTAATAATACCTTTAACTTTCCTCTTTAAAAATAATGTCTTTTGTATTTACACCATTTAAAATATTTGATAAATCTGTTCCCTGCATTGATGATGGCATATTACTCGGATCATCACAGCCTGTGCATCGAATCAAATATCTCCTCACGCTGGATCTTTACAGCGCATCCGATATCGGAACCAAGTGATTCCAATTTATCCGCCACTTCCTGATAGCTGTCATCAATACCGGTAATATCGACTACCATCATCATATTGAAAAACCCATCTACTATCGTCTGCGAAATATCAAGTATGTTTATCGAATTTTCGGCAAGATATGTACACACCTTTGCTATGATACCAACACTATCCTTACCTACCACAGTTATAACTGCACGTTTTTTTGATTCCACTTTTTGTTCCTCCATATCTATACTGCCACAGGTGCAGTCGGTACACCTCTGTTTGCAACTACAAGCTTTGTTTTGTATTTTTTGAAGCTTTCACAGCTTTCCATCTCATATGCTACTGTATTGTAGGCAAGCTCCGGAAAATTATTGTGTTCGCTCAAATGACCGAGAATAACTGTTTTGAGTCCTCTATGAATTATTTCTTTTATAAGTCTTGCTGATGTATCGTTGGAGAGATGACCCTTGTCACCCAGTATTCGCATCTTGAGCGCATAGGGATAAGGTCCTACCTGCAAAAGATTTATATCGTGATTTGCTTCAAGCAAAACCACATCACAGTCTCCCAAATTTTCTATGATATTGTCATCATATATGCCCATATCAGTCGCAACACCGACCTTTTTTTTACCTTTTTCAAGTGTATAGCAAACAGGATCGACCGCGTCATGTGATATCGGGAATGATTTGATCCGATAATCGGATACCAAAAACTCATCACCGGATACTATGGAGTGAAATATATCCGGAGATATATTATTCATATTACATTTTTCCCATATCTTTTCGATAGTGTCCGCAGTGGCGTATACAGGCAGGGGATACTTGCGAAGCAAGGCAGCAAGTCCTCCTATGTGATCGGTGTGTTCATGTGTTATCAGTATTCCATCTAACGCATCAAGAGAGAGACCCTGCTGTTCAAGCCCCTCTCTCACCTTTTTAAAACTGGTTCCGACGTCAACTAAGAAGCCGCGCTCGTCACCGGCGTATATACAGTTGCCACTGCTGCCGCTCGCTATCGAATAGAGCTGCATCTCATCGTCCTCCCTTATTACGCGTGAGCCATACTTCGATCAGACTCGCGTCCTTCGGACTCTCGTTGTACGTTAGGCTCTTCTGTTCTCGCATGGCTGTACATGAATGCAAGCATTCCGTACAGCCATACTTCGATCAGACTCGCGCTTTATCGCTCACATCTCATTTCTGACAGCATCGGAGTCTATTGTGATCCTATTTCGACCGTTCTGCTTGGATGTATACATCGCCCAATCGGCTCTTGTCAGAAGATCCATCGGGTTCTCACAGGTCTCAGGATAGCTTGCTATACCGGCGGATGCCGTGATGTTGAGTATCTTATCCGCAAAGTGGATAGGCGTCTCTCTTATCTGCGTATGCACTGCCTGGGCGATCGCATACACCTGCTCGACATTTTTCCCGAGGAAAGCGATGACAAATTCCTCACCGCCGTATCGTCCTGCTATACCGTTGTTCTTGAGTGCCGCGATGTTAAGCAGTCTCGATACGTGCTTGATCGCCTCGTCACCGCACTGATGTCCGTAGTTATCATTTACAAGCTTGAACTTGTCTATATCGAAAAGCGCCATGGTCACCGGTATCTTCTTCTGCATAGCCTCCGAAAGGTACTGATTCATCAGCTCGTTCAGGTGACCGCGGTTATATATCCTTGTCAGTCCGTCACGGATCGCCATGTCATTCATCTGTTCATAGAGCATCGCGTTGGATACGCCGAGACTTATCTGACCGGCAATATTCTGATAGAATGCCGCGCCGTCCATGAAGACATTTATCTTGTTCTTCATTACGATGAGTGTTCCGTAACGTGCCTCCTCCTTACCAATGATAGGCAGACAAATGACCGAAGGCATATCATATTTTTCATCAAGGAATTGGAAAAATTTGACGCTCTCGGTCGATGTATTCTGCATGTACAGCTTCGACATCACGAGCATCTCCTTGAGGTCTGTCTCAAATACGGATCTCTTTATCTGATTGGCAAATTCATCGCCCATATTGGTCGCGATCGCAAGAAATCTGCCCTTAGGCTCCTCGCCCGGGATCTGTATGGTGTTGTCCGCTTCAAGTATGATGATGACCGCATCCATGTCAAGCCTTATCTGAAGAATATCAACGATCTTTCGCATCAGTGGCTCTTTTTCCATGGAGGACGCTATAGCCGAGGATATCTCATTTTGCACGCTCATCTCATCGTGTGAGCGGTTGATCTTTTTATTTGCAGTCTGAAGCTGTATTTTCTGGGTTCCGAGTACATCGTTGACCTTCTTTATTCGATCCTGATGTTCCTTCAACTCCTCATTAACATTGTTCAGCGCCTCCAGAGACCTCTGCTGCGCCATGATCTGTTTGAAAAACTCATCATAAATCTTTGCCAAAGACTCTCCTACTATGATCGGAACCATCACAAGCACGAGCGTCAGCCCGACCTCGCGAAGAAGTCCCGACAGTCCCGAGGGAAGGTTATGTACAACCATCCTCACCCCGAGCGAGCACAAAAGGTATGCAACGAGGAACGCAAGGTAATACGTGATTCTCTTGGTCGTATCATCATAAGGAACAAATACAAATGTCTCTACGGAGAAGAGCACGATCAATATCAGAAAGGCAAGTCCTATCGGCTGATTGATCCAGTAGTAGTATGCTATGGTGGCAGCGATGATTCGGATCAGATGGTATGAAAATCCGAATCTATAGTGCTTATACACCTTCTCCGGATCCTTGAATGCCACATGTTCTATGATGAACATCACGACAAACACCCCCATCGCAACGAAGAATTCGTATACCTCCATCTTCTCACCATGGGATTCAATGGACATAGCCAAACATGCGATGATGTAAAGCAGCATCGACACATAGAGGATCACATGGAACTTGTAGATGAAGCGCTCCTTAAAAACTGTTGCCATAATCTTGAGCATAACAATCTCTCCATTCCGGGAGTATAGTTTTTCCATACTCCGCTACATATTTTCCCTACTTTTCCCAATATATCTCCACGGAATCGCCCTCTGCAAGAGCGTCCGTAAAGTTCTTATCAACACCGTTTATCTTGGTGACAAGGCGCTTGCCTCCGACCTTTGACATATCAAAAGGATATACATCAAATACATCTACAA
>DMLD01000186.1 GCA_003453515.1 Lachnospiraceae bacterium | reverse complement strand
ATCGCCTGCGAAGCTATGTGCACCATTACGCCGACGCATATCAGCGATGAAAACAGGTCGGGCGCGCGCATCGCCACCAGATATATCCTCCAGCAAAGAAGGACAAACATCAGTATCACAAGTCCTGCACCGACAAGACCCAGCTCCTCGCATATGACCGAAAATATCATGTCATTGTAAGGCTCCGGCAAAAATCCGAGCTTTTGCATGCTCTCTCCGAGTCCGGCTCCGAATATCCCTCCCGAGGCTATGGCATACAGACCGTGGACGATCTGTGTCCCCTTCGGATGTCCCTCAGGATTCAGCCATATCTCTATACGATCCATACGAAAGCCCGCTCCGAGGTGAAAGACATAGAGATATCCCGCGAAGCCGAAGGCTCCGAACAGAGCCAGATACGGCAGCTTATTTTTCGCGACCATGAACCCGAGCGCATAGGCTATGATAAAAATGACTATCGCACTGCTCAGATCCTCCTTTGCCACAAGAAGGAGCGGTAAGCTTACCGAAAAAAACAGCCTCAGCATCCTCTTGGTATCGGATACTCTCTCGGGTATCGTGCTCAGATAATACGCACTTATGAGGATGATGGCAACCTTGGTGACCTCCGCCGGCTGAAAGGATATCGGTCCGATCCTCAGCCATCTGTTTGCTCCGTTGATACCTCCTGCCTGAAACAGCACAAGCACCTGCAGTACCACGGCACACCAATATACGAGCTTCACGAGGTGAAACCGAAGTATCGTGAGAGGCTTTATGAGCCATCTGTAATTAAACTTTATCGCTGCAAGCATCATGACCATCCCTATGATCACGTTTATCGCCTGACGTCTCAGAAAATACGTGCTGTCATGGTACTTGACCTGCGCCGAGTATGAGCTCGCGCTGTATATCATGAGCATCCCGAAGCCGATGATGCAGAACGTGATAAGGAGAAGGCTGTAGTCGAACCCACCGTCTGCGCCTTCTCTGCGTTTTCTTATTCTTTCCTCACGTCTTCTTCTCTTTACACTGTTCTCCATCAAATACTCCTGACTTCCTTGGAAAATGCCGGTCATACAATACCTTTAACCATCACAGCCCCGCAGGATGTGATAGCAGACCCACCAGGCACAGTATAACAGTGATCACCATGAACATCGTTCCTATCTGTATCTCACTCATACCCATCAGCTCAAAATGATGATGTATCGGCGCCATCTTGAACAGTCTTTTTCCGTGTGTCAGCTTGAAATAGCCAACCTGCAGTATATCGGATATGACCTCAACGAGATAAATGAAGCCGACAATGATTATCAACAGCGGATCGTACAAAAGTATACACATTGACGAGAGCCAGCCGCCGATCGCAAGAGATCCCGTATCTCCCATAAACACGCTCGCGGGATGCGAATTAAAAAGCAGAAAGCCCATAAGCGCTCCAAGCATAGCCCCCGACATTGGCTCCATACCCGGCGCGGCATTTCTCGTTACTATCATGAAAAATATCGCGACCACACAGGTCACGCCCGAGACAAGTCCGTCCAGTCCGTCTGTAAGATTTGTCCCGTTCACCGTGCCAAGCACGACGAAGAAAACGAATATACAAAACAGCCACACCGGCATCGTAAAGCACATATCGGTAAAGGGAATATGTACAACAGCTTCCTTTTTCTCAACAAGAAAATAATATACCAAAAAGCCCGCGGTCAGCACAAACTGGAGTGCCATCTTCTGCAGGGGTGACAATCCGTCGGACTGCTTTTTCATGACCTTGATAAGATCATCTATACAGCCTATCACTCCAAAGCCTATCGTCATCATGAGTATCGGTATGATCTCGGGACAGGTCCTTAAGTAAAACAGCGACGGGATAAGCAGTCCTATCAGAATTGCTATCCCTCCCATGGTGGGAGTACCCGTTTTGCTGAGGTGTGACTGGGGTCCGTCCTCACGCTCTGTCTGTCCGAATTTGAGACGCCTGAGCATAGGTATCATAAACGGCGTCAATATCGCAACTATCGCGAAGGACAATATGATCGGCAATACTTCTCTTACAAAATCCACTGACATTTTATTCACCTCGTATCATTCGTTTTCATTTTGTTCGGTTTCCTCGGATGTATCACAATCTCCGGAAGCCTCGTTTTCGGAGCCTTCACCCTCTGAGCCTTCCTCGGATTGCCCTTCATCCCCAGCTCCGGATGAGCTCTCTCCCTCTGTTGTCTCCGGCTTATCCCCGGATTCGGGATCACTCTGTCCTTGTTCACTCTCGGCTTCTTTACTGTCCTCGGGCTTTATGGCATCCTCTGTTTTTTTGTCCGACTTGTCATCCGACTTCATCTGCGACTCATCACCATAGATGCCGAGGAACGGAAGGACCTTTTTCAGTATACGGCTCGCAAACTCCGTTGCATATGTCGAATGCGCCTGATCCTCCACATTCGGCTCATCTATAACGACATATATCGCGACCTCAGGATCGGATATGGGAACCGCACCTATAAATGAGACCAGATAATTCTTCTCGGAGACGGGTCTTTTTTCCGCGGTACCGGTCTTGCCTCCGACCTCATAGCCTGCAACCGCAGCCGGCTTCGCTGTTCCGTCCTCAACGGTCGCCTTTAAAAATTTCCTCATCAGGGTCGATGTCTCCGCGGATGTCGTCTCCTTGACAATGACCGGCTCCTTTTTCTCGACGGGATCGCCCTCGGCAGTCCTTATCTCCTTTACCAGATGCGGCAGATAGTATTTCCCGCCGTTTATCAGAGAGCAAAACCCGCTCATCATCTGCACCATGGTGACGGTCTGTGTCTGCCCGAAGCTGCTTGTCGCGAGCTCGACGGGATTTAGCTTGTCCTCACTGTGTATGAGTCCCGATGTTTCACCGGGGAGATCTATACCCGTGCGCTGTCCGAATCCGTAGAGCTTAGTGTAATTGGAAAACTTTGTCCTGCCAAGCCTGGCGGCTATCTCCATAAGTCCGATATTGCAGGATTCCATGAGTATGTGCTGAAGATTCAGTGTTCCGTGACCGGCTCTGTTCGCACAGTGTATCTTTGAACCGCTGACATCGAGAACTCCCTTGCAATCCGTTGTGAAATTCTGATTTACAATAGCCTCGTCAAGCGCCGCAGCGATCGTAAACGGTTTAAAGGTCGAGCCCGGCTCATACGCCGATCCTATGCAGAAATTCGACCACATCGTCATGAGGTTTTCCTTCGTCTCATCCTCACTCATCTTACTGATCTGCTTTGCCGAGTACATGCTTTCAAGGGTCCTCGGGTTGTTGAGATCAAAGCTCGACTCCGACGCCATGGCAAGTATCTCGCCGCTTCTCGGATCCATGAGCATCACACCGACGTGCTTCGCAGGACCCGCGCCCGACTTCTGGAACCACCTTATCTGCTGCTCCACGACCTGCTGAACATGGGCGTCTATCGTCAGGATGACCTCGTTTCCGTCCTTTGCGTTTTTGATGGTTCGCTGCAGGTTCATGTTGTTGTCAAAATATCCGTATTCCCTGCCCGTCGTGCCGTTCAGCTCCTCGTTGTAGCTCTCCTCGATGCCGTATGTTCCCTGATCATCGCTTCCGAGGAATCCGATTATATTGCAGGCAACCTCATTCAGAGGATACGACCTCGAGAAGGTCTCCTCAAACCATACGCCGTCTATGGTGTCATCATTTGACATCTTCTCGCGGAATCCCTCCACCTGCTCATCGGTTATCTCCTTGAGCTCGTCCACGTGCTCATACATGGAATTGGGCTTTTCAGCGATGATGGTCTCCAGCTTATCTCTGTCGATGTTAAAATACGTCGCCAGTGCCTCAACCGTATTTACATGCATCTCATCATTGTTGTTTAATGTCCTCGGCTCAAGTATCAGGTTGTATCTCCTGACTGAGACCGCAAGTGTCGTTTTGTTCCTGTCTCTTATGGCTCCGCGCTGAAAATTAAGCGTGGAATTGGTATAGGACTGCTGTGCCAGCGCCGCCTTTCTGTAGCGGTTGCCGTCATTTTTATCGAGCATGAATATCCTTATCAACAGGGTCGTAAACCCCAAAAAGAAGAGTACAAAAAAGACGAAAAGAGCACGTCGCATCCTCTTTGTAAATCGTCTTGTTTTGCCTCTTCTTCTGTGTGAATAGCGCCCATCGCGGCGCTCATATCGTTGTCTGTCGCTCATAAATCCAAGGGGTCACTCCGGGATCGCAGCATACTGGCGAATCTCATTGGTCTTTTTGGAGAGATATGTGACGATCTGCGACTTCTTCATCGGCTTCATACCGAGCTCCTTTGTCGCCTTCTTGTATATCTCCTTTAAGTTTACCCCATCCTCCAATTGTTCTGACATGGCGGTGTTTGATTTTTGAAGCTCAACCACCTCACCTTGTAATTTTACCACACTTTTCGACAAATAGGTAGACTGAAAATTTAGATTTAAGTAAATAATTCCGACGATCATCACTGCAGCAAATGTAAGAACGATCAAACCTACCGAAAAAAGGTCGATCCTGGGCTTACTTACAGGTCTTTCGATAACTCTCGGCTCTCTGCTGACCCTGCGTCCCTCGTGTTCATCGAAGTCCGGCATGGTGTCATACGCCCTTGCCGCAGTACCGAATACATAGATGTTGTCTCTGTCGACCCACTTTCTTTCGTTGTTACTCATATACTCCTCCATCATTTCTGACAAATACTCTAAGCTTTGCACTTCTCGATCTGTTGTTGCTTGCTATCTCTTTTTCCGACGGAATGACAGGCTTGTGCGGATCCATGGTTCCAAGCGGCTTTCTTCCGCATACGCACACCGGAAAGTTCGGCGGGCATATACAGGGATCCTCTGCCTCCTTGAAGGCCTTCTTGACTATCCTGTCCTCAAGCGAATGAAAGGTGATGATCGCGAGCCGTCCGCCCGGCTTCAGCAGGCTTATCATATCTCCTATCGATCCCTCGAGAACGCTCAGCTCGTGGTTGCACTCTATCCTGAGCGCCTGAAAGGTTCTTCTCGCAGGATGTCCCTGCGCATTTTTCATCCGCTGTGGCATCGAATGTCTTATGATGTCCACAAGCTCAAAGGTCGTTTCTATCTCTTTCTCTTCACGATACCTTACTATATTTCTTGCTATGGAGCCGGCAAACCGCTCTTCGCCGTACTCCTTTAT
>DMLD01000010.1:7733-12537 GCA_003453515.1 Lachnospiraceae bacterium | reverse complement strand
GGGCATCCGCTGTATAAAAATGGAATTGGGCGAGCCAGATGAGAGCGGAAGACGCAGACCTATAGAGGTTCCCGGAAGCGAGTTTGAGATCGAGTGCGATTCGGTCATCATGGCGATCGGGACATCTCCGAATCCGCTCATATCGTCGACGACACCGGGGCTTGATACAAACAAGAAGGGCTGCCTTATAACTAAGGATGAGTCGGGACTTACCACCCGCGACGGTGTGTACGCCGGAGGCGATGCCGTCACCGGAGCAGCTACGGTCATACTTGCGATGGGTGCCGGAAAGTCAGCGGCAGCTGCGATAGATGAATACATAAGAAATAAATGATGACTTCGCATGTGCGGAACTGCAAATAGCAACAAAACCCAAGGGAACACTGATCGTATCGGTGTTCCCTTATTCTATGAACATGGCGTCCCCGAAGCTGAAGAAGCGGTATCTCTCCCTGATGGCTTCGGCATAGGCGTCCATGATAAATTCCTTCCCCGCGAGGGCTGATACGAGCATAAGAAGCGTGGATTCGGGAAGGTGGAAGTTGGTTATCAGCGCGTCGCAGAGCTTGAAGCGGTAGCCGGGATAAATAAAAATATCCGTATCTCCTTCTCCCGAATGAAGTACCCCCGTCTTATCAGAGGCGGATTCTATGGTTCTAAGACTTGTTGTTCCAACACATATGATCCTGCCGCCGTTTTCTTTGGCGGCATTTATTTTTTCTGCCTCCGAAGGCAGTATCTGATACCACTCCGAGTGCATGTGGTGTGACTCCACATCGTCGACCTTGACCGGTCTGAAGGTTCCCAGACCGACGTGGAGAGTTACATCCGCGATCAGAACTCCCATTGACTCAAGAGCCTCAAACAGCTCATCCGTAAAGTGAAGTCCCGCCGTGGGTGCTGCCGCCGATCCGTCATGCTTTGCATACACCGTCTGATAGCGGTTTTTGTCCTTTAGCTCATGCTTGATATAGGGTGGGAGCGGAGTCTGACCGAGCCGGTCTAACACCTCCTCGAATATCCCCTGATAGGAAAATTTGACAAGCCTGTTGCCGTCAGGCAAAACATCGACGATCTCACCGACAAGATCAAAGCCGTCTCCCAAGTCGCTGCCAAATACGACCTTCGACCCTGCCCTTAGCTTTTTCCCGGGGCGAACGAGCGTCTCCCATACATCTCCCTCAAGTCTCTTCAGGAGAAATATCTCCGCATGGGCACCGGTATCTGGTTTCACTCCGAGAAGTCTTGCGGGTATGACCCTGGTATTGTTGCGGACGAGGCAGTCTCCGGGCTTCAGATAATTGCCTATATCCGAAAAATGTCTGTGCTCTATGGTGCGCCTTTCCCTGTTTAGCACCATAAGTCTTGACGCGCTGCGGTCTGTCAGGGGATCCTGCGCGATCAGCTCTTCCGGAAGGTCATAGTAAAAATCAGCGGTTTTCATAAGTACTCCTTGTATCATATGGGAAATCTGATTTGATCAGTGTATCCTTGAATCTTTGTCAGTTATGAAACTGACCTTAAAGAGGGTATCATATATCACCCGTTATGTCAATGAGAAACACCGAAATAAGCGTTTCATTCTTGACATGATGTTGCATGTGATGATATAATTTTTGACATAAAAATAAAGGAGGTTTTGGTACATGGGTCAAAACTTGAGTAACGGCGATATATATCGCAAGACACTGACGTTTTCGATAAGGAGATTGATATTCTGTGTCATCTATATTATCATACTCGCGGCACTGACTGCGGGAGGCTTTATCATCGCCGACAAATTCATCAAGGGATCGGGAATGGGACTTGTAGGCATGGGCATAGGCTTTGTTATAGCTCTGGTTCTCATAGGTATCATTTCCCACTTTTTTATGTATGTGTTCAGGGCGGGACAGATCGCCGTGATGACCAAGGCAGTGACCGAGGATCGCCTGCCGGACAACTGTTGGGAGGCGGGTAAAGCTGCCGTAAAGGAGCGCTTCGCTACGGTTGCCATTTACTATGCCGCTACAAGTGTGATAAAGGGACTTTTCAGGGAGCTGGGAAACGCTATCACAAAGATAGGAGAGTCGGTCGGCGGGGAAAGCGGAAACGCCGTAGGCTCTGCGATAAGCATAGTTATCAATACGATCGTCGAGTATCTGTGCGACTGCTGCCTCGGATATGTGTTTTATCGGAAGGATGAAAGCGCCTTCAAGGCGACCTGTGAGGGAGCGGTGACATTTTTCAAGTACGGAAAAACCTTTTTGAAAAATATGGGAAGGATATTCGGAATGGGGCTCGCTTCGCTTATACTGATCGGCGGCGCATTTTTCGGAGTGTTCTTCCTGATACTGGGGAATTTCAGCAGCAGCATCGCGGTACTTGCAAATGAGCTTTCGGAGCTGAGAAATGCCGATAATCAGAGTGTGATAAACTTTTTGTCAGATCCCGGCAACCTGACTATCGCTATCGCAGCCGTACTCGCGCTTATCGTTTGGTCGATTATCCACGGCACATTTATAAAGCCGTTTGTGCTTGTCGGAGTCCTTCGCAATTATATGACGACAGCGATCGAGAACATCCCGGATGCATCCGAGTTTGGCATACTGGAGAAGCACTCTAAGAAGTTCAAAAAGTACAAAAGGGAGCATGCCGGCGAGCTGTGATCGGTGCTATGATAGGGGGGAACATAAATGAACATGATGGTTGATGGTATCATGACCATACTTCTTTTTGTTCTGATGGGATATCACATAAGCGGTCAGCTATTGCATGAGATAGCGGGGGCTTTGATGATAGTGTGCTTTATCGCGCATATCATCATGCACAGAAGATGGTATATGTCACTCGGAAGGGGGAAGTACACCCCTGCCCGGGTGATGCAGACCGCGATAAATATTTTGCTGGGTATCGATGTTTTGTGTCTGGCTCTGTCAGGCATAGCCATGTCAAAATATGTTTTCTCATTTCTTTCACTTCCCGTGAGTCAGTCATTTTCCAGAAGCGTACACCTGACGGCGGCGTATCTGGGCTATATACTTATGAGCCTGCACATAGGACTCCATGCCGGGATGATGTATCGAAGGATACGCGGTAATAAAAAGCTGCCGTTTGCGATCCGGTTGATACTTGGGATCGTGGGAGCGGGTATTTTTATCTACGGTATATATGCGCTGGTATCCAGGGGATTTTTCGGATATATATTGCAGACGACTCAGTTTGCCTACTTTGATTATTCGGAGTCGCCCATATTGTTCTATTCGGATTACCTGTGTATCATGATCAGTGTGGCGATGGTCTCTCATTTTCTGTTAGTGTTTCTTAATTATGAAGATAAGTGTTGACAAGTAACGATTGATGGTGTATCATTAACCTTGACATGTGGTTTTCAAAACCGCAAGCGAATTGATTAGGGGAATCCATGCTATCCGGACTCCCATCGTTGGCGGTTTCTTGTGTTATACCGGGTGAGGTGTGCTATGAATATTCCGAAGGATATGCCAATATCGGGTTTTATAGATGTCAAAGAGGACAAAAACGGAGCGCTTAAGGAGATCTCATTCAAGAATGAGGCTTCCTTTAACTTTGCCTTTGATATAGTTGATGCCATAGCCGAGAGTGAGCCTGACAGGCGGGCGATGATACATATATCGCGGGACAAGACGGAGAGGGTGTACACCTTTGGCGATATGAAGAGGCACTCGGCGAGGGTGGCTAACTACCTGAGATTTTTGGGTATCAAAAAGGGCGACAGGGTGATGCTGGTTTTGAAGCGTCACTATCAGTTTTGGTTTGCCATACTTGCACTTCACAAGATAGGTGCGGTCGCGGTTCCGGCGAGCAACCTTCTTTTGAAAAATGACTTTGAATACAGGTTCAAAAAAGGGCGTATAGATGCGATCCTGTGTACTGCCGACGGTGAGGTATCATATGAGGTGGACAAAGCCGCAAAGACCTACAAGGGGCTCAGGGCAAAGATCATGGTCGGAGGCAAGAGACAGGGATGGAGAAGTCTGAACAGGGATATAAAGTATTTTTCCTCGCATTTTCCAAAGCCGGAGGGAGAGGACTACGCATGCGGAGACGATCCGATGGTCATGTTTTTCACATCGGGTACTACGGAGTATCCGAAGCTTGCCATGCACAGCTACCGTTATCCTCTCGGACACTACATCACGGCAAAGTACTGGCATCACGTGGACCCTGAAGGGATACACTTTGCCATATCCGACACGGGCTGGGGCAAGGCACTGTGGGGCAAGCTCTATGGTCAGTGGATGTGCGGGACCTGTGTATTCACCTACGATTTTGACAAGTTCGATGCGAAGGATATACTCCGCATGATAGAAAAATACAAGATCACAACCTTCTGTGCTCCGCCTACGGTGTACAGGGTTTTGGTTCATATGAAGCTTGAAAAATATGACCTTTCAAGTCTTAAATATGTGACAACGGCGGGAGAGGCGCTCAATCCCGAGATATATGAGAGATTCAAGGAGAAGACCGGACTTAGTCTCATGGAAGGCTTCGGACAGACGGAGACGACCCTCACTGTCGGCAATCTGTACGGTATGACCCCGAGACCGGGCTCCATGGGCAAGCCCTCGCCAATGTATGATATATCACTCATGCTTCCCGACGGGACAGAGGCAGAGAGCTACGAGGAGGGAGAGATAGTCATATACACCGGCGATCCGAAGCTTGGCAAGGTTCATCCGCCGAACGGGCTTTTCCTTGGTTACTATGATGACGAGGAAAAGACAGCCGGCGTGTGGCATGACGGATATTATCACACCGGAGATACGGCTTATGTGGACGATGA
>DMLD01000010.1:334-7581 GCA_003453515.1 Lachnospiraceae bacterium | reverse complement strand
CTGCCCTATGTGCTGGAGTGCGCGGTTACGGCGGTTCCCGATCCCATAAGGGGGCAGGCGATCAAAGCGAGCATAGTTCTGGCAAACGGGATCGAGGCATCCGACAAGCTTCGTGCCGATATAATGAAGTCGCTTAAGAAAAACATCGCCTCGTACAAATGGCCGAAGGTTCTTGATTTTACGCCCGAGCTGCCAAAGACCTTTTCCGGCAAGGTCAAGCGCCGGGATATCAGGGACAGGGATTATGCGTCCGATGAAAAAGAAGAATGATAATATGTCCGCATATGTGAAAGCATATGCGGACTTTTGGTTGCGCTTGGTTCTCTGTTATGGTATAATCGAAATATCTGAATAAACCGATTATTTTGGAGGAGAAGATGGATAAAAGGATAGTAGTTACCGGAATGGGAGCGATCACTCCGCTTGGAAACAGTGTGGATGAATACTGGAGAGCAGTGTGCGCCGGGAAAAACGGCGTGGGAAATATAACGAGATTCGATACCTCAGAGCTTGCGGTCAAGGTCGCTGCCGAGGTCAGGGATTTCGAACCCGAGGCATATATGCCAAAGAAGCTTACAAGAGAGATGGATCTGTTCATGCAGTATGGATATGCGGCAGCCATGGAAGCACTGGGGCAGGCGGGCGAGGATATATCCTCGCAGGAGCCGGATGCGAGCATAGCAAGGCCGTCGAGAATGGGAGTGGTCATAGGGACGGCACTGGGAGGTATATCGCCCATAGCTCGTACTCAGGATGGTATATCGACGGGAGAACACAAGAAGGTAAGCCCGAGATTTGTTCCAAAGATCATAGGCAATGAGGTTGCGGCGCAGATAGCGATCGCAAGGGGGTACTGCGGACCCTCTCTGACGGTCAGCACGGCGTGCTCATCGGGAGGGGATGCCGTAGCCACAGGCTGTATGCTGCTCATGAGTGGTATGGCTGATGCCATACTGGTCGTAGGCTGTGAGTCGGCACTCGACCCTCTGTTTATAAAGGGGCTTACATCCGCACATGCTCTGTCGACCAATCCGGATCCCGAGACGGCATCGAGACCGTTCGACAAAAACAGGGACGGTTTTGTCATAGGAGAAGGGGGAGGCGCGTTGGTGCTCGAAACATATGAAAACGCCAACAAGAGGGGCGCCGACATTCTTTCAGTGGTGGCAGGTTTTGCAAACTGTACGGACGGATATCACGTCACATCTCCGCATCCTGACGGAGTGGGCGCCATATTCTGTATGGAGAGTGCGCTTGAGTCAGCAGGCTTGAAGCCTGAAGATATAGGATATATCAATACACACGGAACATCCACACCCGTGGGAGATCCCATCGAGACCAAAGCAATCGCAGAGGTATTTGGCAAGGATCCCGCTCATTTAAAAGAGCTAAGGATAAATTCGACCAAAGGGGCGACCGGACATATGATGGGTGCCGGTGGAGTCACCGAGATCATAACCTGTATACAGGCAGTTCGTACAGGTGTGATCCCGCCAACACTGAACCTTGTTGATCCGGATCCCGATTGTTACCCGTTGAATTTTGTCAAAGGGGAGGCTGCACACACCGAATTTGATTATGCCATGAGCAATTCATTTGGATTTGGTGGACAGAATTCGAGTGTTATAGTAGGGAAGCCGTGAAAGGAGCCACTATGGATAAGATAATGCCATCGGAAGAGGAACTGTATGATCTGGCAGAGCTGTTCAAGGTGTTTGGCGATACTACGAGAATACGTATATTGTATGAGCTGTTTGCGGGCGAGCTGTGTGTGACGGATATAGCAGAAAGATTGTCCATGTCAGCCAGTGCCATATCGCATCAGCTAAGGGTGCTCAAAGCCAATCGTCTGGTTCGCTTCAGAAGAGACGGGAAAACGGTTTATTATGCACTTGATGATGACCATGTCAGATCAATAATAGAGAAGGGTGTGGAACACATATTGGAGTGACGAAACAGCATGTGGAGCATAACAAAAGATGGAGGTCTGATATGAGAAAGCTATCTAAGGTCTTATCATTATGTATGGTATTTGCCATGTCAACTGCTTTGGCGGGCAAACCATACTCATATGCGACGGGATCAATGAATAGTGTTCCGGGGCTAAGTGATGAACAGGCGGCCAAGCTGGTGAAAGAAGGCTTTGAGAAGTTTAAGAAGCATGGTGCAGTGTGCTGTATACTTGAGGGCTCCGGGGGAAGCAGTATTTACGGATATGACAGCGCAAATGATGTGGGTATACTTGGAGAATCGTCGGACAATTATATGAGCTTCAGCGAGTTTAACTTTGACAAGTATGACACAGAGTGGCTGGATTTCAATAAGGGAGTTTACTATAGGGGATATATAGATGAAGGCGGCAGGCTCTGTTATGAGTTTGAACCGGCATCGGAGGAGGATTCGGAGTCTGACAAAAAATATTATTTCGGCGACCTGATATCAGCCAAGGAGGACTCCTTTCCGGAGGCGGAAAGCTATCACTGTCTGGGAACATATTTAGAAAAAGGACCCGGAGGACACAATGCTCTTTGTTACAGGATAGAGGTCCCTGAGTCAGATACAAGCTTATATGTGAAGGATCGACAGTTTCTTCCGCAGGAGATATTTATTGGTGTCGATGACGGTGAGATATATCGTATTGATGAGGTATGGTTTTCGACAGAGTATTTGGTGACAAGCTATAAGGAGTACAGCACACATTTTTCTTTTCCCGACCGGTTGAAGGTTCCGGATGAGATAAGAGAGAAGGCTAGGCTGGCAAGCTTTTATTCGGTCAATATGGATGGCATCGTATATGAATCCTTCATGCCGGATGGCAGTTCGGAAACGATATTCAATGTAATTTATTTATCAACAAATAACAAGAATAAAAAGATCCATATCAGATCATCCATTACCGTAGCTGATAAAAAGTATCGTGTGAGCAGAATAGGTGATTATGCCTTCGAGGATGAAAAAAAGATCGAGGAGGTATCGACCGGTGACAGTATAACAACGATAGGCGAGAGGGCTTTTGCCGGAGATACAAATCTGAAAAAAGCAGTTTTGGGAAAGAAGGTTTCCGAGATCGGTAAAAAAGCGTTTAAGGGGTGCAGAGCTCTCAAAACAATAGTAGTTAAAAATAAAAAAATGAAGAAGTATCTTAAGACCGGAAAGGCAAGAAAAAAGCTTTCACTTGGTAAAAATGTTGTTATTAAATAACAAATAATTATTATCATGAGTCACTCATGATACAAAAGGAGGTAGCAGTATGCTGGAACAGTTAAAAAAGGATGTTTACGAGGCAAATATGGAGCTTGTCGAAAAGGGACTTGTCATATATACATGGGGCAATGTCAGCGGTATCGACAGGGAAAATAACTATGTGGTAATCAAGCCGAGCGGCGTGGATTACGATCAGCTCAAGCCGGATGATATGGTTGTTGTTGATTTTGATCAGAATGTGATCGAGGGAGATTACAGACCGTCATCCGATACGGCGACGCATATCGAGTTGTATCGTGCGTATGATAAGCTTGCCGGAATTGTGCACACTCATTCTACATGGGCGGTTACTTTTGCTCAGGCAGGTATGTCCATACCGGCGCTTGGGACGACGCATGCGGATTATTTTTATGGAGATATACCGTGCACCAGAGACCTTACTGCGGATGAGATCAACCTCGCATATGAGAGAAATACCGGTCTTGTGATCATAGAGACCATAGGAGACAGAGATCCTATGGAGATTCCCGGTATAGTCGTGAAGAACCACGGTCCGTTCACATGGGGAACATCCCCGGCAAACGCCGTATACAATGCGGTTGTGCTTGACAAGGTGGCTGAGATGGCTCATCACACACTCACGCTTAATCCTTCGGTGGCACATGCACCGCAGTATCTGATGGACAAGCACTATTATCGTAAACATGGAGCAAACGCATATTATGGGCAGAACTGACAAAAGAAAGCTGCATATCAAGGAGCATTTTTTGACCATTACCAGACACAGGCATTTGGTGATAAAGCATTGCTATCACTGCGGGATACTTTGGCAGGGACTGAGGCACGATCTGTCAAAGTACTCTCCGACCGAGTTTTTGGAGGGGATAGTCTACTACAGAGGCGATCGCAGTCCGAATGTGGGAGCGAGGCTGAAAAACGGCTACTCCAGAGCGTGGCTGCATCACCAGGGACGCAACAAGCATCATTTTGAATACTGGAATGATTACAACATGGCTACAAGAAAAAAGGAGCCTGTGCGTATGCCGGTCAGATATGTTATTGAGATGTTCTGTGACAGAGTGGCGGCAAGCAAGATATATTTTGGTGACGACTACGATGACGGAAAGCCCTTGGAGTATTTTGAGTTGGCAAGAGGGAAGCGTTTTATGCACCAAAGGACGTCCGATCAGCTCGAAAAGCTCATCGTTATGCTAAAGGATAAAGGAGAAGCAAAGACATTCTCATACATCAGAAATGTGGTCAAGCCGTTGACGATAAAAAACGGAACATGGTAACATCCGTGAATAGCAATAATAAATGAATATGATAAACGGTGAATTGTAATAGTCTGATAAAAGAGTATTATAAAAACCATCAATAAAAGCAGGCAGAATTTTTGCTTGCTTTTATTTTTTTAATGTGGTATAGTTATATTCCAACCCACTCCTGCTCCTGTGCGAAGGAGGGGGTATCTATGAGAGATTCTTACGCGGGGAGAGATCCTGCATTTCCAAGACAAAGGAATACGCACAGTATATGTCGAAAATTGATTCCCGGTTTTTGTTTGTTTTTGATGTTGACAATCGGTTCGCTTGCTCTGTCTGATGAAACAGCCATAGCTGTATCTTTGGGTGCATCGGGCTCCGAAGCATCACCTGTTGTTGTTTCTACCAAAGGACTGGAGATAATCATTCTTTCATCCTACAAAGAGACATTGAAGATAGGACAACGCTATGTGCTTGTCGCTGTATCGACAGGCGGAATAGAAGTAAGTTTTAAAAGCTCTGATTCGTCGATAGCGTCCGTGGATATGTATGGGGTGATAACAGCAAAGAAGGCAGGGGTATGTCGCATCACTGCCAAGTCAAAGGGGGCTGAGGCAGCGTGTACGATCATTGTTGAGAAAACCAAGATAACGCTTAATACAAAAAAAGTATCGATAGAAAACGGGGCTTCGTTTCAGATGAAAGCATCAGTGTCGTCGGGGAATCCGGTGACATGGAACTCGTCAAAGAAAAGCGTTGCCATCATATCAGATGACGGACTGATAGAAGCAATAAAACCCGGTACATCAGTGATAACGGCGACGGCTGACGGGTCAAAGGCGACTTGTATACTTACCGTGATGAAGCCGGCTGTCAAACTGTCAGCGGATACGATAAGTCTTTACAGAAATCAGACAAGGATCATAAAAGCAACCGTGACATCCAACAAAGCGGTGACATGGAGCTCATCCAAACCATCGGTTGCAATAGTTGATGAGTATGGTAATATAACTGCCATAAAGCATGGAGAGGCGAGAATATCCGCCAAGGTCGACGGTGTATGTGCATACTGTCGGGTAGTGGTCAATCCTCCCGTTATAAAGCTTGGGAAAACAAGTATCACGCTTACAAAAGGAGAGACTTATAAACTATCCGTATATGTAAGCTCGGGAAACACTCCGACATATACTACCGGTTCAAAGAGGGTAGCGACCGTCAGCGCTAGGGGAGTGATACGTGCAAAAGCAGAGGGCAGCTGCACTATCTATGTGCGTGAGGACGGTGCTACCGCCAAGTGCAAGGTAAAGGTTAAGGAAAATAAGAAGTAGGGATAACAGTACAGTGATATACAGGAGCAGGAGGTTTTTAGGAAAAAGCCTTGCAATTGCGAGGGTTTTTGAGTATAATGGGCTTACAAAGACGAGGGAGGTATGAGCGTTGGAGGTTGAAAACGCATTGGCTAGACGGCTTGATACCGCCGGTGATAAGGCAAGATATGACAAGGCGTGTAAGAGCCTTTTGTCAAGTGTTCAGATATTGGCTTGGATCTTGAAGTATTGTGTATCTGAATTTAGGGAATCTGATATTAAGGATATAGAGGAGCAGTATATTGAGGGTGAGCCAATAATCTCCAAGAGAGAGGTTCATCAGGATGAGCAGGGTGAGTTCATTCAGGGAATGGATACAGAAGATTCATCAATAATGGAGGGAACTGTATATTTTGACATCATGTTCTATGTGCTCTTACCAAACAGTGGCAAGAGAGTTCGAATGATCATTAATGTGGAGGCACAGAATAAGTTCGATCCGGGATATCCTCTGATTAAGCGTGGTATATATTATGGGAGCCGTATGATATCATCGCAGTACGGCACTGTTTTTGATAAATCACATTATGAGAAAATAGAAAAAGTATATAGTATTTGGATATGCCCTGATCCGCCGGTGGATCGGAAAAACACGATAGTTAAGTATTCGATTACGGAAAAAAGCGTTGTTGGTGAAGCATCTGAGAAACTTGAAAACTATGATCTGATGACTGTAATCCAAATTTGTACAGGTGGTGCGGACGGAAAGAATTATGAGGGCATTATCAAAATGCTCGACGTATTACTCTCTGCGGATATCAAACCGGGAGAGAAGAAACGTGTGTTGCAGGAAGAGTTTGATGTGTCGATGACACAGGAAATGGAAAGTGAGGCGATCAATATGTGTAATCTTTCACAAGGTGTTGAAGATAGGGCAACATTGAAAAATTTGATTAGTCTGATGAAAAATACTGGAATGAGTTTAGAGGAGTGCATGGATGCATTGGATATTTCGCCACAGACAAGAGAGTACTTTAGGGAAAAGGTTGATGAGATGAAACGTCTTCAACCAGTGTGACTTTTGGTTCTATACTTGGTTCTATAAAGAATGTGAATAGTGAACCCGAAAGCTCCCCTTGAGTCTTTCACACCCACTCTTTTTTTTGCACAGGTTTCAGATAATTCTTTCGGAGATCTCTTTTATTTCCGAAAAACATCTCTTCAGATTTGGAGTAAAGGTTGTTATCAATCTATAGTTCAACCAATTTCATAGTACATATGAGATCTGCAACCTGAAAGAGCTTATACTGTTTTGGCAAAACCTTGCGAAAGATCGGTCTGAAAAATGCAATCATCTTGTTGAAAATACGTCTTCTTTCTTCGATAGAAAAGATCGACGTATACCTCTTCGCGTCGAACAATCGGGCCTGTATGAATACATAAATCTGCAAATCCTACAAAAACTTTACGC
>DMLD01000010.1:0-269 GCA_003453515.1 Lachnospiraceae bacterium | reverse complement strand
AAAAAAATATAGCACTTGACAAATATAATAAATCATTCTATAATGTCTACTTGCTGGGGGCGCCAAAGCGGACGTGCTTGTCACATCCGGGCTGAGGCTGAGAGATCATCGATCGACCCTTGGAACTTGAACCGGTTTGTACCGGCGTAAGGAAGCATCCGATTTTGAATGTCAGCCTCCCGGGTGCTTTCGGGAGGCTTTTTGTTTCCTTAATTTATCCACATTTTTTGGAAGGAGTGATACCATGAATGCAAGCGTAGCTATCCAGG
>DMLD01000154.1 GCA_003453515.1 Lachnospiraceae bacterium | reverse complement strand
GGACGGAGTAGGGCTGGCTGCCGACATACTCGATTCCGGAAAGGCGATAGATGTTCTTGAAAAATTAATAGAGGTGAGCAACAGGTGAGAAATATGACCATACTTGATGAATTGGCGGAGCACGCAAGAGAGCGGGTCAGGCAGGATATTGCCGTGACCGATCGTGTGACGCTGCATAAAAGGGCGCTGCAGTTCGACAAGGGCGATAACCGGTTTTATGATGCTCTGAAAAAGGACGGGATATCCTTTATATGCGAATGCAAGAAGGCATCACCCTCCAAGGGGGTGATAGCGGAGGAATTCCCGTATCTTCAGATAGCGAGAGAGTACGAGGCGGCGGGTGCCGATGCCATATCGGTGCTTACGGAGCCAAAGTGGTTTTTGGGAGATGACAGATATTTAAAGGAGATTGCAGATACAGTCAGTACGCCCTGTCTTCGCAAGGATTTTACCGTAGATACCTACATGATAGATATGGCAAGGGTGCTCGGTGCATCGGCAGTCCTTCTGATCGTAGCAATTCTCGAACCGGGAGAGCTTAAGGAATACATGGCTTATGCGGATGAACTCGGACTTGACGCTCTGGTTGAAGCTCACGATGAGAAAGAGGTGGAGACCGCGCTTGGTGCCGGAGCGAGGATAATAGGGGTCAACAACAGAAACTTAAAGGATTTTTCGGTGGATACTGATAATTCGGCAAGGCTTAGGCGGCTGATCCCGAACGATGTGATATTTGTATCCGAGAGCGGAGTGAAGGACGCGGAGGATATACGGGCGCTGAGAGAGATAGGTGTTGACGCGGTGCTCATAGGCGAGGCGCTTATGAGGGCTGAGGACAAGCGGGCAAAACTTGATTCTTTGAGAAACTATGGTGATTGAAATGACAGATGGCACGCAAAGAAAAACGCTCATCAAGCTGTGCGGCATGATGAGCGAGGAGGATGTCCGTACAGCCGCGGCGCTTTCTCCCGACTACATAGGCTGCATATTGAGCGATGGATTCAGAAGGACGGTCAGTAGCGATGATGTCAGCCGATGGAAGAGCGTTGTTCCTGCCGGGATAACGTTGACGGGTGTATTTGTTGATGATGACCCGGATCGCATAGCAGGGCTTGTAAAAGAAGGGGTCATAGATGCCGTCCAGCTGCACGGAGGTGAGGATGAGAGCTATATCCTGTCGTTGAGAGCCAAGCTGTCACAGACCGGAACAAAGCACGAGATAATAAAGGCGTTTCGTATCCGTTCCGCAGAGGATGTGGAGTCGGCGGCGAGATCTCCTGCCGATCGGATCCTTCTCGACGGAGGCACCGGAGAGGGGATGAGCTTTAACTGGAGGCTGATCGGCGAGATGAAAAGGCCCTATATACTTGCGGGCGGATTGACGGCTGACAATGTATCGGAAGCCGTAAAAACCCTGCATCCCGGGGGCGTGGATGTAAGCTCGGGTATCGAGAAGGACGGGAAGAAGGATCCGATCCTTATGAGGCGGTTTGTAGAAGAGGTGAACAGTGCATTTTTATGAATTATATAGAAATGGGAGGAAAATGATATGACGAATCCAAGAGGGCGCTTTGGGATCCATGGCGGTCAGTATGTGTCAGAGACGCTGATGAACGCCGTCATAGAGCTTGAAAAGGCGTATGATCATTATAAGGATGATCCGGAGTTCAATGAGGAACTTGAAAAGCTCTTTAACGAGTACGCGGGTCGGCCGTCTAGGCTATACGAGGCAAAAAGAATGACTGAAGACCTGGGCGGAGCAAAGATCTATCTGAAGAGAGAGGATCTGAATCACACCGGAGCACACAAGATCAACAATGTGCTGGGGCAGGCGCTTTTGGCTAAAAAAATGGGAAAGACAAGGCTTATAGCCGAGACCGGTGCGGGACAGCACGGCGTTGCGACCGCTACGGCAGCGGCACTCATGGATATGGAGTGCGTTGTATTTATGGGAGAGGAGGATACCAAAAGGCAGGCGCTCAACGTCTATAAAATGAAGCTGTTGGGAGCGGATGTCGTCCCGGTCACATCGGGTACGGCTACGCTTAAGGATGCCGTGTCCGAGACGATGAGGGAGTGGACCTCGAGGGTCTCTGATACGCACTACTGTCTCGGCTCGGTTATGGGACCGCATCCCTTTCCTACTATAGTAAGAGACTTTCAGGCTGTGATCTCCAGGGAGACCAGGGCGCAGATGCTCGAAAAGGAAGGACGCCTTCCCGATGCCGTGCTGGCGTGTGTGGGCGGCGGCTCCAATGCTATAGGAAGTTTTTATCATTTTATAGAAGATAAGGATGTAAGGCTTATCGGATGTGAGGCAGCAGGGAGAGGTATAGACACCTTCGAGACGGCGGCGACTATCGCGACCGGAAGACTTGGCATTTTTCACGGAATGAAATCATACTTTTGTCAGGATGAGGAAGGACAGATAGCACCGGTATACTCGATCTCTGCGGGCTTGGACTATCCGGGAGTGGGACCTGAGCATGCCTATCTGCATGATACGGGGCGTGCCGAATACGTGGCGATAACCGACGACGAAGCTGTGGAGGCATTTGAGTACGTATCGCGCACGGAGGGGATCATACCCGCCATAGAGTCGTCACATGCGTTGGCTTATGCAATGAAGCTCGCGCCGCAGTTAGGCAAGGACAAGCTCATGGTCGTAACGGTATCCGGGCGCGGCGACAAGGATTGTGCTGCGATAGCCAGATACAGAGGGGAGGATATATATGAGTAAGATAAATAAAGCGTTCGAGAACGGTAAAGCATTTATCCCGTTCATAACCTGCGGTGATCCGGATCTCGAAACGACGGAAAAGGTAGTCAGGGGCGCAGTACGGGCAGGAGCGGATCTGATAGAGCTGGGGATACCATTCTCGGATCCCACAGCGGAAGGACCGGTGATACAGAATGCAAACATAAGGGCGCTGAACGGCGGCGTAAAGGTAGAGGATATCTTTGAGATGGTTCGCAGGCTGAGAGAGGACACGGATATTCCCATGGTGTTCATGACATACGCAAATGTTGTGTTTTCGCGTGGCGCCGATGAGTTCATAGCGTCGTGTAGGGATATCGGGATCGACGGACTCGTATTGCCGGATCTGCCGTTCGAGGAGAAGGAAGAGTTTGAGGATATCTGTGAGAAAAATGATGTCGACCTGATATCCTTTGTCGCGCCGACCTCCGAGGACAGAATCGCGATGATAGCATCTGAGGCAAAGGGCTTTCTATATATTGTATCAAGCCTCGGGGTGACAGGAACGAGATCCGAGATCACGACAGACCTTGGATCCATAGTGAAGGTTGTCAGAGAAAATACGGACATACCCTGCGCGATCGGATTCGGCATATCGACCCCCGAGCAGGCAAAGGCGATGGCGGATATCTCGGACGGAGCCATAGTCGGTTCCGCGATCATAAAGCTGTTGGAACGCTACGGACGAGATGCGATATCTTATATAGAAGATTATATAAAATCAATGAAGGATGCTATAAGATAAATTCTGGGATAAAGAGAGAAGTATCATCCCGCGATCCATGCTTGGGGGAAGTGTCATCCGTAAGAAGAAAAAATATCAACCTACGATTTTTCGGCACTTTCGGGCGC
>DMLD01000204.1 GCA_003453515.1 Lachnospiraceae bacterium | reverse complement strand
GTACGAGAGGGAGCTTTCCGAAGGCGGCAAAAAGCACTATGTGTACGAGGAGCTGTGTGTGACCATGCAGGAGATAAGGGATGGAGTGAGTGAGATGAAGGCTATGGAGTCTTTCGGAAAAAGGTGCAGATGCATGCCGTATATGAGGTTTTCATCCATCATAACACAAAACATCCGCAAGGGCTCCGAGGGGATACTGAACATACTCGAGCAGGAGGCGTCGCAGGCGCTTGTTGAGCGAAAGCAGGAGGCGTTGAAAAGAGGCGAGGTAGCGGGAACAAAGCTTCTTTTTCCGATGATGCTTATGCTGGGACTTGTAATGGCGATAATCATGATTCCCGCATTTATGACGATGTGAACCGGATATACATACAACATAAAAATCAAAACAAAAAGGGGGTAACAATTATGCTTGAAAAAATCAAAAAAACAGGTGGTCATGTAAAGGAATATCTAAGCAATGAGGAGGCGATAGGTGTGGTCGAGATCATACTCATACTTGTTGTTTTGATCGCTTTGGTATTGCTTTTCAAGGATCAGATCGTGAAGGTCGTAAACGATGCATTCAAGAGCTTTAACGACGATTCCTCGCAGATCATAGGCTGAGTTTATGTCAGGGTGATCAATATGAAGAAAAAATGCGGCAGTATAACGGTCATGATGTCACTTACGGGATTGATAATACTTGCCCTGTTGGGAACCTGCATCGAGACGGCGAGGCTTACCGCCTGTGCGGGAAGCGGTGCGGAAAGACTGGGTGTAGGAGTCGATGCGCTGCTCACCGAGTACAGCAGACCGCTATATGATCATTACGGATTATTTTTCATAGAGAGCGGAGGAAAGCCCTATGAGCGCGTCATATCGGAGTATATCGCTGATTCGTTTGGCAAGATCCCGGGGAGCATGGACTTTTTGGGTGGTGAGCTGACCGGCGTGAGTGTCACCGACAAAACCTTTGCGGGAGATGATAAAGCCAAGGGTCTCATGGATGAGATCACGGCATATATGGAGAGGCAGATGGTTGGAGACGGGCTGGGAAAGCTTATGAAAAAATTCACAAAGTTTGGTGACGCCGATGCAGATGCCGAACAGATCGAAAAGACCGTCGATGAGCAAAAGGAGGATAAGCTTTTGGACGAGAGGATACTCAGGCTTATGAGGCTTGTCGACGGTGTCAGGGTGAGTGCCCGAGGTGGAATATCTGTCGGGAGTTATTTTGCAAAAAAATTTGCAACAGTAAAGGATTTTAACGGAGCTGATTTCGGAGTGCTTGATGGGACTGTCTGGAGAGCTATGAAGCCGCGCATATCTAAGGCGACCGTGACATGGAATGACATGGGAAGCAGCTTTTTGACAACGCTTGACAAGGTGATAGAGAAAACGAAAGAGGCGATAGAAGAGGGGAGGAAGCTGAGGGCTGACTACGCGAAGGGGGCGCACTCGGATATGGCGGGCAGGATCATAGACGGGCTGTCATCGCTTGACGGTAACCTGAGAGTTTTGAACGAGACAAAGAAGATCATACATAATTCGGCGTATAAGAAAAAGAAAAAAAAGAAGCTTCTAAAGGAGCTGTGGAAGGACTATGATACCGTGTCACTTTCATTTGATTATACGGGTGCGGGAGAAGCCGGAGGGGGAGAAAGCCCGGTGGATTCGTTTGGATCGGCACTCGGAGACGGTATACTTGGTCTGGTCTGTGAGGATCCCGAGGCTATCTCCGATAAGGGAGTAAAAAAGGCTGACGGATATGCCGCCTATTATGGGAGTGAGACCGCAAAGGGTGAGGACTACTCAAAAAGGTGTGATGATTTTGTGGAAAATGAAGAGGTAAGGCTTGGGGGAGCTATGCGGGATGTGGGTAAGTATGCGCTCGAGGAGCTTATGCTTGATAACTACATAACAAAGGTCTTCCCCGGATATGCTTCAGCTGATGATAGCTGGGATCACTCTCTTGACTACGGATGGGAGTATGTCGTAAGCGGAAGAAAAAGCGACAAGGCAAATCTCGAATCGGTGATATCGAGGATACTTATGCTGAGGGTTACAACTGATTTTCTTGCGATAATAGCGGATGGAGCCAAGAGGGCGGAGGCCTATGCGGCGGCAGCGGCAGTCGTGGGGTTCACGGGGCTTACATTTTTGATAAGGTTTACACAAACACTGTTTTTGATAACGTGGGCATTTGTTGAAGGGCTTACCGATGTGGCGGCTCTCTTGCTCGGTAAACATGTTCCGATAGTCAAGACATCGAAGCAGATAAAGACCGGCTTTGCGGAGCTGTTTCTGATAACCAATGCAGCGATAGTAGGGCGGGCAAGGACCTACGATGCAGCGAAGTCATCATCCTTCGGATACCGCGAATATGTATGTATGTTTATGGCGATGACTCCGAGAGAAACCAGACTATACAGAGTCATGGATTTGATAGACATGGATATGAATAAAAACGGTTACAAGGGCTTTAAGATCGGCAAGTGTGTGTTTGACATGAGAGTGAGTGCAAACTATACATTCCCGGTCAAGCTGTTTGGTATGCCGATCATCAGCGGTATGATCGGGAGAAGTCTTAAGGGATACAGCTATGAGTGTATCGTAAGGCGCGGATACCTGTGATATGTACGAAAAGAAATGGTTTTATCAGAGCTTAGCTGACGGTTATGAGCGAGGTGGGAGAGGGTATTCTATTAAACAAATAATAATGAAAGGAGGATCCCATGAAATTAAGGAATAGTGCTTATATGATCAAAAAAACAATTGCATTGATCAAAATACATTCATATCGGGATAGGATACCCTCTGCCGCCTCGCTCACTGTGGAGGCAGCGCTTGTACTGCCTGTATTTATATTTGCGGTCTTGACCTTTGCATATCTGGGGTTACTTGCAAAAACTCAGGATGAGGTCAGACACGCCATGGTCAGAACTGTCAGTGAGGCATCGGCAGAGGCGGGCGCAGGGCTGGAAAAGGTAGTCGCCTCTCCGCTTTATTACAGGGCAAAGCTTGGACTGTATCTGAGCGATACCACACTTACTACACTGCTCACCGGCTCGACATTTTTACAGGAAAATGATGAGATAGATCTGAGGGTCACGTATACGACCTCTCTCCCCTTTTCGATGTTTGGTATGCGTCCTTACTTTCACGAGAGGGTACACACAAGAGCCTTTGTCGGAGTGGATAAAAGGGAGTCATCTGTTGAGGATGATGTTGTGGTATATGTAACACCCACGGGGAGAGTCTATCATCGCAATAAAAATTGTACATATCTGAGAATGAAAATATCAAGGGTATTATATGGTGATGTGGGCGGACTCAGAAATTCCGGGGGCGGTATATACTATCCGTGTCAAAGGTGCGCCAAGGCGGCGATACATGCTGATCATCCGGTGTGGGTCACAAATTACGGAGACAGATATCACACAAACAGAGCCTGCTCGGAGATAAAAAGAACCATTAAGGAGATACTGCTGTCTCAGGCAGGAAGCAGAACACCCTGCAGCAAATGCGGTGCCAAAGGATGAGAGGGAGGTCATATATGGAAGCTATATATGTGATAGTAAGGATAGTGGTCGCACTGTATCTGATACGCATGAGTGTAATGGATGTAAAGGAAAAAAGAGTAGAGCTCGTATCCGGGATCATCATTATGGGTGCAGCAGGCGCAACGCTGTTGGTGGCAGGAGTATCGCCGGTCTCGATGGGGATGGGGATAGCGGTCGGAGGCGGACTGTATGTCATAAGTCGTATCAGCAGGGGAAGTGTAGGAGAGGGCGATGCGTTTATCTACGCATTGACAGGAGCGGTTTTGGGGTTTTTGAAAAACCTTGAGCTTCTGTTTATAGCACTGATACTTTCTGCGATAGTGGGAGGATTTCTTCTGGTGATAAAAAAGGTAGGAGCTCGTTACAAAATGCCGTTTGTGCCCTTTACGCTCGCAGGGTATGCAGTAGTAGTTATATTTGGTTAGGAGAGCGGTTATGATGTTGAAAAAATGCGGGGGATATTTTACGGTGGAGGCGACCTTTATAGTGACCGTATGTATAGTTATTATAATGGGTGTCATGTATACCGGATCCTATGTGCACGACAGACTTGTATTGGAGAGCGTGACGACGAGAGCTCTGAGTGCAGGTGTACATGCTTCGGACGACGGAAAAGAGGATGGAAAAGAACTTGAGACCGGTATAATAAATGAGCTTGAAAGCAGGCTGTTTTTAATGAGGATCGAGCGTGTGGATATATCGCAGGGACTGATGGAGATAAATGCCGATATAACCTTTGATCTGCCCTTATCTCTCGGGTTTTTGAAAAGAGCATGGATGGGGGAGGATGATGCGGCAGCTGAAAGCATCGCAGTAAGCTCTGTTATGCCGTCAAAGCTTAAATGGGATGCGGACGGCATAAAGAAAAAATGAATCGGCATTACCTTAAGCAAAGCAAACGAGGAGGAGAAGATGATAAAGGAAAGGTGGAGTGACAGCTCGGGAAGCTATATTCGTATAGAGGGAGATACAGGTGATCGTATCTGCGACGGGATACTGATGAGCGGATGTGTCAGAAGTATCCTGCCGGTCAGTATAGAAAGGGTGAACGGAAAGAGAGAATATGTATACGATGTGACAGGCTACAGGTCGTTGACCGAATATATGGACGACGTTCCGGCATCTGAGGATAAGCTTAGAAAAACCATGCTTGGGATCATGAGCGCGATCTCGGAGCTGGAGGAGTATTTGCTCGGTGGTGAACACCTGGCGCTTAATGAGGATCTGATATTTATAAAAAATGACGGCTCGGGGATAAGGGGGATATACATAGCGGAAAAGGATGTTGACATCACCGGAGCGATGAATTTGTTGGCTGAGAAGCTCATGAAGCATCAGATGAGAGATGATGTGGCGGCGGATTTTTTATATAGATTACATTCGCTGACTGCCGATAAAAGCATGACCAGAGATGATATAATGGGTTTTCTGACAGAAGCTGCTGTGGCAGAAGAGATACATGAAAAAAGGGAAGGCTCGACTGTAAAGGAAGCAGTGGGAATGAGATCCGGTCTCGGCAAGGGCAGGGAAAAAGGTGTTGAAAAGATAACGGAAAAAAGGAATGGGAAAATACATAAGGATAAAGGGAGTTCGGGTCAGGAGTATCCGGATAAAAACGAATATATTCTTCCGGTGATATTGCTCGGTGCAGGGATCATTATCCCGACGGTGATGACCGTGCTTGGATGCTTTACAAGACTGGTTTCCGGAAAGGTGGATATCGCGATGATGGCAGCGGCTTATCTGTTTTTTGTCGCCGTAGCGGGATACGGTGCATGGAGGCTGTGGCCAAGGAGGATAAAGCCGATACAGCATGAGTGCGAGGAGGGCATAACCCTGTGTCTAATGCCGACAGAGGTGGGACGACGGACGCTTCCTGTTGCATACTTTCCATGGAGCATAGGAGCAGATGAAAAAAAGGCTAACGGGATAATAAGCGACAACGATATGGATGGTGTGCACGCAAGGCTAACAAGGGAAGGAAAAAGTGTTTTTCTGACAGATGAGGAATCCGGATCGGGAACATATATAAATGACAAAAAACTCATACCGTGGCAGGCGGGCAGATTAAAGGACGGCGACAGGGTGAGGTTCGGCGTCCATTCATATGTGGTGGAGCTGTTAGATATTTAGGAAAGATGAGGCTAAGTATACACTGATCAAGGGAACGCAGGAAACGTCGATAAATGCGTTTCCTTATTTTTTTGATTTGTCCCCTTTTTGTCCCCTTTTTGTCCCCTTTGGTGTGCTATGATCATATCGTAACAGAGCAGCTGCTTAAATAACAGTTGCAAAATAGCAATAAAATGTTATAATATACGATATAGCAAGGCAGCGTTGTATATGAAGGAAGGAGGGTGAGAAATGGACGATCCAAAGAGAGAACTCGACGAGGAAGAGCTTGATAACGTAGTCGGGGGTGTAACGGTAAAGGGCAAAAGCTTTAACCAGTGCCAGGTGTGCGGCAAGGTTTTTGACACAAGAAAAGAGCTTTTGAGTCATATGAAGAAAAAACATGACATGGATTCATCAACATGAGGAAAGCATAAAGATGCACGCAAAGGTAAGAGGTCATAAGAAGCAGCTCGTATGGCGCCCCGGCGCTGTATGTCTTCTTATGGTCTTTTTTTGTTTGGCGTTTCTCACACCCGTGACCGGAAGCCTGTGTGCTCAGAGCGCTTCAGGCGGGGCGGCTGATACAATGGGCGGGGCAGCTGATATGATCGCAGGAGCAGCTGATACAACAGATCGATCGGATATACTCTCCGGTGTGACATCATATCAGGGCAGACCTCTTATACGCGGGTGGTCGGGCTATCTCAGCGGTAGCTCCTCATCGGACGTGGCAGAGGTGTTTTTCTACTCAGACGGATATTTTTTAAAGCCCGCGACGGTGTACGATGAGCATCTGGCATCGATGTCCCTGTGTCTGGCGGGAAGCGCCATGGCATCAAATGACGGCGGAAGGATCAATTACAAAAACAAGTCTAAAAACATCCGTGCACTGCTTGACAGGATCGGCTGTACGGATATATGCGTAAACACTGATTTCACGGTAAAACCGGGAGAAGATACCATAGGAGTGTGCATCGCCAGGAAAACGATCCGCACCGACGAGGGAGACTATACGCTCATCCCTATAGGGATCAGAGGCGCAGGCTATGAAAATGAGTGGCTTGGCAACATGAAGGTCGGTGACACGGGCGATGCGAACGGATTTAGGAGTGCGACAGACAGAGCCAAGCAGGCTGTGGATGAGTATATAAAAAACTATGATATAGATACAGAGCGTGTAAAGTTTTGGATCGCGGGCTTTTCAAGAGCGGGCGCAGTTGCGGACATGCTTACAGCCGCGCTTACCGATGACTATGATCCGTCCGGTGCCAATGTTTACGGATATTCCTTTGCAACTCCGCAGGGAGCATATGAAAAAGAGAGGAGCTATCCGAACAGCCACTGCAGTGTGAGCTCATCTGACGTGGTCCCGAAGGTCGTGCCCTCGTATATGGGCTTTTCACACTATGGCGACGAGACTGTATTGCGTGATGAGGGAAAGGGATTTCAGGCATACCGTATGAGTGTGGATACCTTCAACGCAATATTTGTCGAGGTACCGCAAAACATATATTACACACCGATCGATACAAGATTTAGCTCTCAGGATGAGTTTACGGACGAGCTGATCGAGGCACTCAGGGCAACCGTGGCACCCGACAGACAGACATTTACACAAAAGCCGATAGAGGGCGGACCGACGCTGGAGGAGATACTGTCCCGCCTGCTGAAGTTTTTGATGACCTCCGATGCGGAGCATGTCAGTGAGGTCAAAAATTCCTTTACCAATCTCGGAGATATAGTCGGGTTCAAAGGACTTACAAGATTCAGTACGGTGCTTGATGCCATACATACGGGACTTGGCGGCAAGGAAGCAGAGGAAAGAGATGAGATATATACCATTTTGTGGGGATGGTTCAAGACGGGACTTGAGAGCAGCCTGACCGGTGATGAGTACACAGAGCTGGCAGGTATGTGGAAGTCGCTCTGCTATGTGCTCATAGAGCTGGCACACTATGATTATTACAGGTCAGGGGCAGAGGGGTTTGCGCTCATCGGAACGCTCATAAAAAATATATCGTCAATAGGAGAAGCGCATGGTCCGGAAAAATATCTGGAACTCATCAAAAGAAATGACAGCTTTTATAACACGGTAACGGGAAAAGCAGTGATGGTTACTGATGAGCAGGTGCGTCTTGGGGATGCGCTCTACGTGGATGCGCTCATCAAAAAGGACGGGAAAGACATTGCGCTCATCGAAGCAGGGAGAACGGTGATGTCAGAGGATGAGTCGGTATATGCCAGATACAAAGAGGATGAGGGGAGCGATCTAAAGGAGATTTCCGGCACGACTCTTTTTACGAGGAACGGTTTGGATACGGAGAGAAGCATAGTGATACCTGAAAAGGGTGAGTATGAGATCAGGCTAAGTGCCGGACAAAGGGAAGGAATGGAGTTTTTGAAGTGGATAGATGAGACCGGTGTCGAGGTCTCGTCTCAGCCCGTCTACAGTCTTATCATACGAGAGGGAGAAGGTAAAAGAGGCTTTATAAAGCCTGTGTACAGAACAGCCTCAGCCACCCTGCCTACACCAAATGCGGGGACTAAAGCCGAAGAAGGAGGACAGAGTACACCCGTATGGCCCTGGGTCATGGGCGGGGTAGTCCTGCTGTTTGGAGCCGGGGGAGGAGTTGTGCTGAGCAGGAAAAAGGCAAACAGGAAGTGAGGAAAATTCACACTTGCGACAGATGGACGAATATGGTATAATAGTGGATGTTGGACTTTTGGATCCGGGAGGAAGTGCTATTGGAAGATAAAAGATTTGCATTGCTGATAGATTCGGACAACATATCCGCAAAGTACATAGACGTTATCCTTGATGAGATGACACGACATGGGATAGTGACGTACCGTCGTATATATGGTGACTTTACCACCAATCAGATGCACAGGTGGAAGGATGAGCTCGCTGAGAGATCGATAACTCCGATACAGCAGTTTCAAAATACTACAGGGAAGAATTCGACTGATTCTGCGCTTATCATAGATGCTATGGATATCCTGTATGAGGGCAATGTTGAGGGGTTCTGTCTTGTGTCTTCGGACAGCGACTTCACAAGACTTGCATCCAGACTCAGGGAGTCCGGCATGGAAGTCATAGGTATGGGAGAGTCGAAAACGCCGAAGTCGTTTCGCGGTGCCTGTTCGGTATTTACGGATATTGAGCTCCTCATAGACAGTGAGAGTGGCAAGACAGGCAAAAAGAAAAAGCCAAATATTGTGTCACAGAAGAAAATATCAGATGCCATCATTGAGATCATCACATCCAATGAAAACGATGGCAGAGAGACGGGGCTTGGAGAGATAGGAAGTGCTCTTGTCAAGAAATACTCTGATTTCGACGTGCGCAACTATGGCTACAGCTCGTTGTCGAGATTTATTGAGGAGATGGACGGGTTTGAGCTAAGGAGAAACAAATCAACGGTGACCGTTACGCTGAAAAATGATACCTCGGAGATCGTGGACTTCGCGATCAAGTGTGTTGATAAGGCAGGCATCGAGGGCATTGATATATCACAGCTTGCGAACAAGGTATATGAAAGATTTCCGAATTTCAAAGCGTCCAAGGTTGGATATGCCACCTTCCAGAAGTTTATACACAGTATAAAGGATCTTCAGGTAGAGAAGCTTGAAAATAACCAGAAAAATGTGTATATCCGCAGAGAGTTTTTTGATTACGATGATGAATAACAATTAAGTGAAAGAGAGGAAGTATAAATGAGTGAGAGTGTTGTTATGTTGGGAAATGAAGCCATAGCCAGAGGCGCATACGAGGCAGGAGTCAAGGTAAGTGCTGCCTATCCGGGGACACCCAGCACGGAGATCAGTGAAAACATCGTAAAGTATCCCGAGATATATGCCGAGTGGTCGCCCAATGAGAAGGTCGCTACGGAAGTAGCCATCGGTGCATCGATGAGCGGAGTCAGAGCTATGGCATCCATGAAGCATGTCGGGCTCAATGTTGCGTCCGACCCCCTCTATACAGTGTCTTATATAGGGTCAAACGGAGGACTTATGCTTGTGGTGGCTGATGATCCGGGACTCTACAGTTCACAGAATGAGCAGGACACCAGAGCAATAGCGAGAGCGGCACTTGTGCCCGTGCTTGAACCGTCTGATTCACAGGAAGCCAAGGACTTTGTCGGAGAAGCCTTCAGAATAAGTGAGGAGTACGATACTCCTGTTATACTGCGCACGACTACAAGGCTGGCACACTCTCAGGGACAGGTCGAGTTAAAAGAAAGAGTAGAGCCCGAGGACAAACCGTATGAGCGCGATCCGAAGAAAAATGTCATGATGCCCGGTAATGCCATCGGACGACATATAGTAGTTGAGAAGCGCATGGACAGACTTGAGGAGGAGAGCTCCGGTTTTGCCATCAATCGCGCCGAGTACGGAGATACCAAGATAGGATTTATCACAAGCGGTATACCCTATCAGTATGTCAAGGAAGTGTTCCCTGAAGCCTCGGTGCTTAAGCTTGGTATGGTATATCCTCTTCCCAAAAAGCTTATAGAGGAATTTGCATCCAAGGTAGATAAGCTTTATATATTCGAGGAACTTGAGCCGGTTATCGAGGAACAGGTCAGAGCATGGGGCATCGAGTGCATCGGCAAAGAGATATTCACAAAGCAGGGAGAGTATTCCGCCAATCTCCTTCGTGAGAAGCTGCTTGATCAGTCGGTAGACACAAAGGCGTATCCGGATCTTCCTGCGCGTCCGCCGATACTGTGTCCGGGATGTCCGCACAGATCAACCTTTACTGTTTTGAAAAAGCTAAAGCTTCATGCTGCAGGCGACATAGGATGCTATACGCTTGGGGCGGTACCGCCGTTATCTGTCATAGATACGACTGTATGTATGGGGTCATCCATCTCTACGCTTCACGGTATGGAGATGGCAAAAGGAAAGGAATATATCAAAAACTGGGTTGCCGTTATCGGTGATTCAACATTTATGCATACAGGTGTAAATTCGCTTATAAATATGGTGTACAATCAGGGGACCGGAACAGTCATCATCATGGACAATTCCACTACCGGTATGACCGGTCATCAGGATCATGCGGCTACCGGAAAGACCCTGCAGGGCAAGGAAGTTCCGGCTATCAGTATATATAACCTGTGTAAGTCTCTTGGTATCAAAAACGTGACCGAGGTAGATGTGTTTGACATAGACAGCTTTGAAAAGGTCGTAAAAGAAGAGGTTGCAAAGGATGAGGTATCTGTCATCATAGCATGCGGACCGTGTGCTCTTCTCAAGGGCATGAAGTTCCCCAATGTATGTGTTCCAAACAGCGATAAATGCAAGAAGTGCGGAGCTTGTCTAAGACCGGGGTGCCCCGCACTGACAAAGAATGAAGATGGAACCATATCCATAGATGATACCATGTGTAACGGTTGTGGACTATGTAAGAGATTATGCAAGTTCGATGCGATAGATATTAAAGCGCGATAAAAGGAGATGGAAGTTATGCAAACAAAAAATATCATGATCGTTGGAGTGGGCGGACAGGGAACGCTGCTCACAAGCAGGATACTTGGAGGTATTATCAGGAAGGCAGGCTACGATGTAAAGCTGAGCGAGGTACATGGTATGGCCCAGCGCGGCGGATCTGTCGTAACGTACGTAAGATATGGAGACAAAGTATATGAGCCCATAGTAGAGGAAGGACAGGCGGATGTGCTTATAGCCTTTGAGAGGCTGGAAGCAATGCGTTACGCACACTTTTTGAAGCCGGACGGAGTTATGATAGTTAATGATCAGAGAATGGATCCCATGCCGGTCGTGATGGGAGCATGCGAGTATCCGGACGACATACTGAATACTCTCGAGAAGGATCATAAGGTCATATCCGTTGATGCTATGGATGAAGCAAAGAAGCTTGGCAATGCCAGAGTATTCAATACAGTAATAATCGGACTTGCGGCAAAGAACATGGACTTTGATAAAGAGCAGTGGCTCGATGTCATATCAGAGACGGTTCCACCAAAGACTGTGGAGCTGAATCAGAAGGCATTTTTGGTCGGATACGAGAGATAAACAGGATGGAGTCAGGCGATGATCATAGATATTCACACGCATACATATCCGGACAAGATAGCTGCAAAGACCGTTGCGAAGCTGAAGGAAGTAGCGGGTATTGCCGCGCATGGTGAAGGAACGGTAGATGATCTGTCAGAGAAAGCCGGCGAGGCAGGTGTTGACTATTCGCTGGTGCTTCCGGTGGCAACCAATGTTCACCAGGTAGCTACCATTAATGAAGCTGCATTCAAGATGAATCTGGCAGCAACGAGGAAAGGTGTGCTTTCGTTTGGCGCCATACATCCAGATTCACCCGATCACAAAAAAACACTGAGAGGCATAGCATCTCTGGGTCTTCAGGGAATCAAGCTGCACCCTGATTATCAGGGGACATTCTTCAATGATATCAGGTTCAAAAGAATCGTTGAGACTGCTACAGAGCTGGGACTGTACATAGTTGTTCATGCCGGTGTGGATATAGGATTGCCTGATCCTGTGCATACAACTCCCGATATGGTAAAGGAAGTGGTGAGGGACACAGGAACGGACAGGCTAATACTTGCCCATATGGGCGGATGGCGTATGTGGGACGAGGTTGTGGATAAGTTAGTCGGTGAAAGAGTCAGGATAGATACATCCTTTTCAA
>DMLD01000111.1:2089-2958 GCA_003453515.1 Lachnospiraceae bacterium | reverse complement strand
AAGATCCTTTCGTTCAAGGATTTTATGGGAGAGTTCAAAAAGAAGAAATAAGTTTATTAACAGAGGTTGGTACATATGTTTAAGAGTAAGAATGTCATGAGAGTGATCCGTTTATGCATTCTGCTGGGAGTACTTCTGGTGCCGACCTTTTTTTGTAGTGCTCGCGCTTATGCCGCACCTCCCGTGATATCCGATGCCGATCAGGATCATATCGAGGGCAACGGAACTACGGGAGAGGTACAGGATCCGGATTCTCCGGATGATTTTCAATTTTCAATATCGTCAAATGCAGGAAGTACAGGGCTATCCGCGCCGTTGAGAATACTTCTTGTATTGACAGTTTTATCGATAGCACCGTTTATTCTGCTGATGATGACATCTTTTACCAGAATAATCGTGGTGCTTCATTTTGTTCGTACCGCATTGGGTACGCAGACTTCGCCGCCGAACCAGGTGTTGATAGGTCTGGCGCTGTTTCTGACGCTGTTCATCATGTCGCCTGTCATCGCACAGGTGAACACCGATGCGATCCAGCCCTTTGATGCGGGCGAGATAACTCAGGAGGAGGCTTTGAACCGTGGGCTTGCTCCGATACGTGAGTTTATGTTCAAGCAGACGAACAGAAAGGACATAAGGCTTTTTCTGGAGATACAGGAAAAACAAAACGATGTATCTGTTGAAAACATTGATGAGATCCCGACGACTGTTTTGCTCCCGGCGTTCATGATAAGTGAGCTGAGGGCGGCATTCATCATGGGATTTTTGCTGTATCTTCCGTTTATAGTTATAGACATGGTGGTCTCGTCTACGCTGATGTCAATGGGTATGATGATGCTGCCGCCAACCACTATATCCATGCCGTTTAAGCT
>DMLD01000111.1:0-1948 GCA_003453515.1 Lachnospiraceae bacterium | reverse complement strand
TTGTCATGATCACAGATGCTGATATACTTGATATTGCAAGGGATATGATATTTACCGTTATCAAATGTTCGATGCCTCTGCTTTTGGTCTCACTTATCGTGGGACTTGTGATCAGTATCTTTCAGACGATCACATCCATACAAGAGCAGACGCTTACCTTTGTGCCCAAGCTTCTCGCTATTTTTCTGGCACTGTTGCTGCTGGGAGGCTGGATCATGGGAAGCTGTGTTGAGTTTTTGGAGGAAATGTGTAATTCCTTTGCCAGATATGTGTAGGATGTGGAAGCGGTGAGACATGGATTTTACGGTAGAAAACTTTGAATACTATATGCTGGTCGTAGTCAGGATAGCCGCGTTTGTCGGTGTCGCTCCGCTGTTTAATTACAGAGGGCTGTCTGCACAGATGAAGGTCGGTATATCGATCGTGCTCTCTGCCATAGTTATACCGCTGACACCGGTGGTTGAGCTTAACTATACCGGGATCATCGGGTTTTCGGCACTCATACTTAAGGAGATCATGGTAGGGCTGATACTCGGATTCATGTGTTCGGCATGTACGTATATATTGAATTTTGCGGGACAGCTTATGGATATAGATATGGGCTTGTCCATGGCGTCCACCTTCGATCCGATCAACAACCAGCAGGTCACCGTAACAGGACTTATATATAACAATCTGTTCATGCTGATGCTGATCGCGACCAATATGCATTATTACATAATAAGAGCGATAGTGGATACGTTTAAGTATTTCAATGTCGGTCAGGAAGTATTTCCGAGAAACATGGTGGAGGTTGGGATAAACTTTATAGTAAATTTTTTTATAATCGGGTTCAGGATAACACTTCCGATGTTTTGCGGGATGTTTCTGATAAATATAATCCTCGGCATACTTGCCAGGATAGCACCGCAGATGAACATGTTTGTGGTGGGAATGCAGATCAAGCTTATAGTGGGATTTTTGATATTGGTTTTGCTGGTGCAGACCTTGCCCACGGTTTCTGACTTCGTGTTTGATGAAATGAAGGAACTGATAACGGATATCATACATGGATTGACCCCGCCTGCGTAAAGGTGGATACATCATTGGAGGCGCTTATGTCTGGGACGGATATATTCATATCGACAGGTGGACATATGGTGATACCATACGACCTTCAGTTTTTTGCCAAGGATGACGGAGGAGAGAAGACCGAGGAGGCGACTCCGAAGAAGTTATCCGATGCGCGTGACGAAGGTCAGGCACCCAGAAGCCAGGAACTCAATACTGCGGCAATGCTGCTTGTACTCATATTGGGCGTGAGGATATTCGGCGGATTTATATACGATATGATATTGGAAACATATCACTATGTCATGACCAACATGGCAGACTATGCGACCAATGAGTTTACTCTTGGCAGAGGGTTGAACCTGTTTACATTTGGCTTAAGACAGATAATGTTTACGATACTGCCGATATCGCTTATCGGAGTTTTGGTTGCTTTTGTCGTGGGAGTGGTTCAGGTTAAGTGGAAGATAACCACTAAACCCATGAAGCCTAAGTTTTCCAAGCTGAATCCCATCAAGGGCTTTAAAAGGATTTTTTCCAAGGACAAGCTGATGGAGCTTGTAAAGTCGCTTTTGAAGCTCGGAGTATTGTTCTGGGTGGTATACTCGTACATACAGGATGAATGGGGACTGATCGTAAATATCTACCAGCTTGAGGTGATGTCGGCTGTCAGTCTGATCATAGATGAGGTATTAAACATCGCACTTCGCATCGCACTGGTATTTTTGGTGATAGCCTTCGCGGACTGGTACTACCAGAAGCGAAAGTTCAAAAAGGATATGAGGATGACCAAGCAGGAGGTCAAGGACGAGTACAAGAACTCGGAAGGAAATCCGGAGATAAAGGGTGCCATCAGAAGAAAAATGCAGGAGGCGTCGAGAAGGCGTATGATGCAGGC
>DMLD01000185.1 GCA_003453515.1 Lachnospiraceae bacterium | reverse complement strand
GCACAAAATAAGCACGGCGAAACGATCTTCGCCGTGCTGCTCTCTTCTTATATATGGAAGCGATATTTGTCTTAATCGTCGTCGGGATCCTCCTTGACCACAACGGTGCATGTAGCCGTCTTGCCCGTCGAAAGAAGGGTCGCGGTGATGGTTACCTTGCCCGGGGCGACGGCAGTCACCAGTCCGTGAACATTTACGACGGCGACATCCTCGTTGCTGCTCTCAAATACGGGTGTCTCGGTAGCAGAGTAGGGCTTGATGATGACATCTATATATGCCTGACGTCCCTCGAGCAGTGTTATCGAATTGTCCGAGAACTTGATGCTGACGGGGATCGGAGCCACCTTGACCTTGCACTTGAGTGTATCTATGACCTTGCCGGATCTCTTGATGTTCACCTTAAGTGTTGCCTTGCCTACGGTCTTGCCGTAGATAACGGCTGATCGCTTGTTGTCGGCAACGGAGTTTATCTTGAGAACATCAGTATCCGTAGACTTGAATACCGCGGTATCTCCCTCGGACAGATTGTACACTCTGATGGTGAACGTTGTGCCCTTGGTCAGATCCAGCTTTTTCAGATTGAGTCTGGGTGCCTTGGCGGCAAGACTGGTCTGTGATATACAAAGTGTCATACAAAACATGAAAACGGATACAGCCAGGATCCGTAGAATTGATCTCTTCATAACGAGCCTCCTTAAACAACTCAACTCATCGGGTCACGATGAGAGTATAATCAAGGTAACACACCACTGGGTCAGAAACATGTCAAAAAAATATTCAAATTGACATAATAACCAAAATCGTATATTATTGTATATAGGATATTTCCTTTTATGAATAATATAGTACATGCGTGTGATAAAAATGTCACACTACTATGTCATTCTAAAGTCATTTTTCCAGGAGGTAGAGTATGCAGCGTATTTTGATCGTGGATGACAACGAGGATATCCGCGAGGTTCTGGGCACATATGTGGCAAAGGAGGGATTTGAGCCGGTAGTGGCAAAGGACGGCTTTGAAGCAATGGATCTGTTCAAAAAGACCGATCCGTCGGTTATCCTGCTCGATGTCATGATGCCCGGCATGGACGGATACAAGGTATGTCAGAAGATACGTGAGAACTCCGATGTACCCATCATCCTTGTAACTGCCAAGGGTGAGGACTACGAGAGAGTCATGGGGCTTGATATCGGTGCGGATGACTACATCGTGAAGCCGTTTTCGGGAAATGAGGTTATGGCGAGAGTCAGGGCAGTCCTCAGACGTATGGGCAGGACGGATGTGACGGATGATAAAAAGGTACTGAATATCGGTGACCTTACCATCAATATCGAGGCATATACGATCTATGTGGGCTCCAAGAAGCTTCCAATGACCAAAAAAGAGGTCGAGACGATGTGGATACTCGCGGGCAACCCGAGCAAGGTATTTACAAGGGACAATCTTTTGGACAGTCTGTGGGGACAGGACTACTTCGGGGACAGCCGTACCGTTGACTCACATATCAAGAGACTCAGGGCAAAGCTCGATCAGGTAGAGCACCCCGATTGGGAGATCAAGACCATCTGGGGACTTGGTTATAAATTCGAGATCAAGATCTGATGATGAGGCAGTGATCACATGAAGCATATTTTTGTACGTGTATTTATCTATTTCGGCGTGGTCATCGTAGCGTTTACACTTCTGATCGGACTTATGTTCACGCAGTTCAACCAAAACAACATTGTCGGTACCTACAGAACACAGCTGAATGATCTTGCCAAGACGGTTGCGGACCGAGTCGGCAAGGCATCGCAGACGGAGGATACCAAAACCTTTTCGGACTATCTGGCTGCGGTCGAGGATTTCGGATCCGCGAGGCGATCGGATATATGGATCTTTTCCAATCCCAAGGCAAAGAAGCCGCTCGATGACCGGTATACCAACGTCGTTCCCGAGCAGATGGATATACCCGACCGCATGGAGGATATACTCACGTCCGCCTTCAACGGCAAACGCGGCAACTACACGAACCATGACAAGATATACGACACCGACATGATGCATGTGGCTACTCCGGTCTATGATCAGAACAAGGAGGTCATAGGTGCCGTGCTCGTGTCCGGACCCATGACCATGCGTTCAAATGCGGTTACGCAGTATCAGAAGTATATGCTGTTTTGTGTGGGACTGGGCGGACTGATAGCGATCATACTGGCACTTATTTTTTCAAGGCAGCTTGTAAGACCCATACTTCGTATAGATGAGTTCGCGGGGGAGATCGCCGCGGGTGATTATCTGGGAACGACCGGTATTGTCAGAAATGACGAGCTGGGCTCTCTTGCGGATACGATGGATGAGCTCGCCGAGCAGCTTCAGGAGGCTGAGGAGTACAGAGCCGGCGTCGAGCAGTCGAGAAGGGATTTTTTCTCAAATGTGTCTCACGAGCTCAGGACACCCATAACGGTCACGAAGGGATATGCGGACACTCTCGTCGAGGGCTATATAGACGATCCCGGGAAGCAGGCAGACTATCTGAGGCGCATACAGGATGAGTGTGCCACGATGGAGAGACTTGTGTCTGATCTGCTGATGATATCGAGGATGCAGAATCCTGATTTTGAGATGAACATCGAGGTCATCAACCTCATAGCCGTGGCGCAGGATGCCATGCGGGGGCTGAGGATCCTCATGAAGAAGAAGGATCTGAAGGGCGAGGTGACATACGATGATGAGATGTCGCTCATCGACGGGGATTACGACAGGATACGTCAGGTATTTGTCGTACTTATGCAAAATGCCATCAAGTACTGTGACCCCGGCACAAGGATAGATGTCCACATATATAAGGAGGATCCCGTGCTAAGGGCGACCGTCTCGGATCACGGTGTGGTGATACCCGAGGACGAGTGGGAGAATGTGTTTGACAAGTTTTACAGAGCCTCCACTCACGGCACCAGAGAGGGCTCGGGACTTGGGCTTGTAGTAGCGAAAAATATAGTCGAGCGACACGGCGGCTCCATCTCCGTGACAAGCAGCGAGGAGGACGGAACGGTGTTCACGATGATTTTTCCGCAAACCAAAGAAAATGTACTTGATTTAGAGGAAGGATTATAGTATAATATATATAAGTTAATAATTCCTGGGGTGCACGACAACTTCTGTATTTTTGAACCTACAACACTTTAAAAGGGATTCCTATATCTGTAGTTGGATGTCGGGCCGTCACTGCGTATATACATCTTGGTATTTGCGTACTTATGGCAACATAGCAACGGAAGGCAGAAGGCTGCATGCGGTTGCCCACCTAGCCTTTGCTAGGAGTCAAAAAACAGAAGCCGGCATTTCGGGATAGAGATAACAGTTTACATTGTTTAGTTATAAGAGGGCAGCGAGAGATCGCTGCTCATTTCGTTATAGCTGTAATTAGTTATTATATTTACAGTCATTTACAGTCATTTTATGGCAGTCGGAACAGTAGGCATGTTTATGACAGGAGGGGAACATGAGAGACGGATTTGTAAAGGTTGCGGCAGTCACTCCGAAGGTGCGTGTGGCTGACACGGAGTACAATGTGCGTGAGATGGTCGCAAGAGCAGAGGAGATGGCTGCGGTCGGTGTCAGACTGTTGGTCTTTCCGGAGCTTTCGATAACGGGCTATACCTGCGGGGATCTTTTTCTGACAGACACACTGTTAGAGGGAGCGAAGGAAGCGCTGTATGAGTATCTCTACCGCACCGCAGAGCTTGATATGGTATCGGTTTTGGGTATGCCGCTTTACCACAACGGAAGAGTGTACAATACGGCTGTGGTCGTCAGCGGAGGCAGGGTATTGGGAGTAGTCCCCAAGACATATCTTCCCAACTACAAGGAGTTTTACGAGGTCAGACACTTTGCGCCGGGAGAGCCGGATATGGGAGAGATACTTCTCGGCGATGACAGTGCACCGTTCGGAACGAGGCTTCTGTTTCGCGATACATGGATGCCGGAGTTTACCTTTGCCGTTGAGCTGTGTGAGGATCTGTGGGCAGTTATGCCGCCCTCGTCCGAGCATGCCGCATCCGGAGCGCTCATCATAGCCAACCTCTCTGCGAGCAACGAGGTGGCGGGAAAGGCGGAGTACAGAAGGGGGCTTGTCATCGGTCAGTCCGGTCGCTGTGTCTGCGGTTATATTTATGCCGACGCGGGCGAGGGAGAGTCTACGACCGATGTGGTGTTTGCAAGACACGATATGATAGCGGAGAACGGAAGGATGCTGAGAGAGCACGAGCCGTTCACCGGAGACGGTATCGTTATCACGGAGATAGACCTTGCAAAGCTCATTGCCCAGAGAAGACTGTACACGACATTTCCGGTGCGTCCCGATCCGACAAAGGAGGGATACCGCATCTGTGTCTTTGACATAGGTGCACCGACGGAGACCGTACTCACAAGACCGTTTCCGAAGCTTCCGTTTGTCCCTCAGGACAAGGAGAATCTCAACAGCAGAGCACAGCGCATAACCACGATCCAGGTGATGGGACTTGTCAAAAGGCTGGAGCATACGCATTGTAAAAATGCCGTGATTGGGCTCTCGGGCGGGCTTGACTCCACACTTGCGCTTTTGGTCACCGCCGGGGCATTTGAAAAGCTCGGTCTTGACAAAAAGGGCATACATGCGATAACCATGCCGTGCTTTGGAACGACTGCTCATACGAAGAGCAACGCCGAGACGCTGGCTAAGGTACTCGGTGTCACATTCAGGGAAACAGATATAAGGGAAAGCTTATTGAAGCATTTTGAGGACATAGGACAAAGTGAGGACGATCACGATGTGACCTATGAGAACGCGCAGGCAAGAGAGCGCACGCAGCTTCTTATGGATGTTGCAAACAAGCTGAATGGTCTGGTCGTGGGAACAGGCGATCTGTCCGAGCTCGCACTCGGATGGGCGACCTACAACGGGGATCATATGTCGATGTACGGAGTGAATGCATCCGTGCCCAAGACATTAGTCAGACATCTGGTGGGCTACTATGCGGATACCGCAGAGGACAAGGCTCTTACCGAAGTGCTGATGAGCATACTTGATACGCCTGTCAGCCCCGAGCTTCTCCCACCGAAGGACGGCGAGATATCACAGCGCACGGAGGACATCGTCGGACCGTACGAGCTTCACGATTTCTTCCTGTATCATATGATAAGGACGGGTGCCAAGACCTCCAAGATACTCAGGCTCGCCAAGCACGCCTTTTCGGATGAGTACGATGAGGCTGATATAGAAAAATGGCTCGATGTGTTCATGAAGAGATTTTTCTCACAGCAGTTCAAGCGCTCGTGTATCCCGGACGGTCCCAAGGTCGGTACCGTGTCGCTTAGCCCCAGAGGAGACTGGAGGATGCCGAGCGATGCTGTTGACGCGCTTTGGCGTCTTCAATAAGTGGCTGAGTAATCGGACATCGGGCAGGGGATGAAACCCTATACTCGATTCGCAGCAGATAAGGGAGGATATATGTCTCTGAAGCTTATCACCGGAGTATCAGGCAGCGGTAAAACAACAAGGGCGTTTGATATATGCCTTGAAAGAGCGAAGGCGGATCCGGGCTCACAGGTAATAGTGATAGTTCCGGATCAGTTTTCCCAGGAAGCGGCAGGTCTGTTTCTGAAAAAATGCGAGTGCATCCTGAACATCGATGTACTCAGCTTCAGACGACTTGCCTACAGAGCTTTGGAGGAGTATGCCGGAGAAAAAAGGGTGATACTTTCCGATGAGGGCAAGATCATGCTCCTCAGAAAGGTATTGTCGGAGAATAAAAATAAGCTTGAATACTTCAAAAAGGGACTTGACCGTCCGGGCTTTCTGGACGAGTGCAAGTCTCTTTTAAGTGAGTTCATGGAGTACGATGTCGGAGATGATGAGATATCCGTACTCATAGATGAGTTCGGGGCGGAGTCGAGAAGTGCCGCCAAGCTAAGGGATCTGAAGCTTATATATGACGAGATGGAGGCAAGGCTCGGGGAGACCTACAGGTTTGCCGAGGAGCTCATACCCTCTCTCACGGATAAGGTCGACAGGCTTTCTTTTTTGAAAAATGCCACTGTTTGTCTGGATGATTTCACCGGGTTTTCTCCCGTTCAGTACGAGCTGATCGGCAGGCTTATGAAGCACTGCCGGGATGTGATAGTGACCGTTACCTATGACAATACCGGAAGCAGGGATGAGCTTTTTTCACTGAGTGTAAATACGATAAAAAAGCTCATACATATCGCCGGAGAGCAGGGAGTCGGCGTCGATGAGATAACGGTGGTCGGAAGCGGAGAGGACAAGGGCTCCTACAGACTGAAAAGTGATTCGTTGTCATTTTTGGAGAAGCATCTCTTTGCATACGACAACAAAAGGTATACCGGTGAGATCGGTGATATAGCTATCAGGGAGTGCAAAAACGAGCGTGCAGAGGCGCGCTTTGCGGCGTGGGAGTCCGCAAGGTATATAAGAGCGGGTGTCGACCCCTCATCGATCGCTGTTATCTGCGGTGACCTTGAACGATATGCACCGCATCTTAAGAGGTATTTTGACGAGGCAGGAGTACCTTATTTTATCGATAAAAAAATGAACATAGGAACCAACCCTTTGTCGGAATTTATCATGTCATTTTTTGATATGATGGAGCATGGATTTGACATCCAATCCATCATGCGTTTTTCAAAGTGTGCACTCTCTCCGTTTTATGCTGAATGTGAGGATGGAGACGAGGCGTGCGACAGACTCGAAAACTATATGTTAGCAAGCGGAAGGCACGGATTTGCGGCGTTTGCCGAGGAGTGGAGATACGACGTCGGAGGAAGCTATACCCCTGAAAGGCTGGAACGGATAAACGTATCGAGAGAGCTTATTTTTAACAGTCTAAGGAGTGTGTATGAGGGACTAAAAGGCGGCAAAAAAACTGTAAAAGAATTCTCCGTTATCATATGTAATTTTATCATCAATAATAACTGCTATGAGCGGCTGAAAAATATGGCAGCCATCCGAGGTGAGGAAGACGATATACTCATGCAGAGGGAGTATGAGAGGATATACCCCGCGGTAATGGCTGTGTTTGATATGCTTGTTGATATCATGGGCGATGAGTCTATGACACTTAGGGAATATATCGAGGTGGTCAGGGCAGGGATATCGGAAAGCGTGCTGGGCTTTGTTCCGCCTGCGGACTCACAGGTTCTCATCGGCGATATAAAGAGGAGCAGGATGGGCGAGGTAAGTCACGTTATTTTTCTCGGAAACACGGATGATACGTTCCCCGGAGGAGCGGATAAGCCCGGTATACTCTCGGATATGGAGCGTGAGAGGATAGAGGAGGTGGGAGCAGGCAGGGGGATAGAGCTTGCACCCTCGTTTGAGGAAAGCTTCAAACAGGAGATGCTCAATCTCTACAGACTTGTCACAAGACCGTCGGACAGCCTGATCCTTACCACGAGGATCTCCGGGACGGACGGAGCAGAGGTCAGACCGTCCTATCTGATAACCGCGCTGCAGGCGATGTTTGACATAGATATGATAAGCGATGAGGACGACAGATCGCCGGAGGCAGTCATATCAACAGACCTCGGACGAAGCTATCTGATAAGGCACACATCTGCTGACAGAGCACCCGGGGTCTTTGATGATATATGCAAGGAGATATATTCCTATCACCAAAGAAATTCATCGGCATGGCTCCATTTTTTTGACAGACCTGCAAAGCTGAATAGGTCGTATGCAGCGCTGACGCCGTCGGTGGCAGGGGCGCTGTACGGAGAGGCTCCGGTGACAAGTGTTACCCGTTTTGAAAAATATGCCGCCTGCCCGTATCAGCATTTTTTGAGCTACGGACTGCATGTGAGGGAGAGGGACGAATACTCGATAGATGCCAGAGACCGTGGCAACGTATATCATGAGACTCTCAACATGCTTTACAATGAGATGAAGGCATGCGGCGATACATGGAGAACGATAGATGAAGACAGGCTTATAAGCCTTGGCGGGGAGTGCTTTGATAAGGTAAGTGAGAGCTACAGAGGGGATATTTTTAACATAGATAAAAGAACAGATTATGCGATGAAGCGCATGAAGAAGGTGTTTATAAACAGGCTCGGATATATGGGAAGGCAGATGAAAAGAGGCGAGTTTGAGCAGGTGCTCAGCGAGGCGGCATTCCCTCAGGATATACAAAGCCCGGTCGTGGAAAAGGAGCTTGATAACGGTCGCAGGCTGCGGCTTGTCGGAAGGATAGACCGCATAGATATTTGTGAGGATGAGACAAACAGATATATCAAGCTGATCGATTACAAGAGCAGCCTAAGAGACCTCGTACCGTGGAGAGTTTATCACGGTCTCGAGCTGCAATTATTTACATACCTAAATGTCGCCATGGGCTATAAAAATCAGAGGGAGCTTCAGAACGTACCGGCGGGGATACTGTTTCAGGGGATAGATCAAAGGCAGGAAAAATGGGAGCCCTCGTATGAGGAGAACGAGAGGCTTTACAGTGAGGTCGAGGAGAAAAATGCCAGACCGAAGGGGTATGTCGATCAGGCGCTTATCTCTGTATTTGACAACACATTGGAGGAAGGCAAGACATCCATGGCGATCCCTGTCAGGATAAATAAAAGTGACGGGAATCCCGACAGGCATTCAAAGGTTTTGGAGAGAGAGGTCTTTGAAGACCTGATGAGGTTCACCGATGAAACGATAACAGGGATGGCAAACGAGATGTATGCCGGAAGGATATGTGCATCGTCGTACAAGTACAAAAATATCGAGAACGGCTGTACATATTGTCCGTACTCGGGAGTCTGCGGACTGGAGCCCAGAAGTGAGTCCGAGATGATGAGGGAGATCATGGATGTAAAGGGGTTTGATTTTGCAAAAAACGATAACGACGGGGAAAAGGAGTAGATATGCCTGCTTGGAGTGATGAACAGTTAGAGGTCATAAATGAGCGCGGATGCGAGTTGCTTGTCAGTGCCGCGGCGGGATCGGGCAAGACCAGTGTCCTCGTCGAGAGGATATACAAAAGGATAACCGACGAGTCCGACCCAAAGGACATAGACAGGTTTGTTGTCGTGACATTTACCAAGGCAGCAGCCGCCGAGATGAAGCAAAAGCTCAGAAAGCGCATGGATGCCGCACTGGCATCGGAAAGCCTCACACCGTCCATGAGAGAGCATGTGAGGAGACAGTACAGGAGACTTTCCGGAGCGCATATATCTACTGTGCACAGCTTCTGTAATTATATAATAGGGCAGTATTTTCACAGGATAGGACTTGACCCGTCATACAGAGAGCTTGTGGGTGCGGAGTACGAGCTTTTGAAAAATGACGTGATGAATGAGCTCATCGAAAAGGAGTACGAGGAGGCAAGGGATGACTTCATAAAGCTTGCCGATATAAGAGAGCTGAATAAGAGCGATCAAAAGCTCGAAACGTGGATATATGATGTATACTCAAAAATGATAAGTGAGCCCTTCCCGGACCTTGTATACGATAGGTGGGAGAGTATCCTCAGTGCGCCGTTGGAATCCGATAAATCGCCCTATATCGGCAGGCTTATAAGCAGTACCGGAGTGTGGGCAAGGGAAGCGCTAGAGACCGTAAAGCAGATGCACTATGAGTATGGGGATGCCTATAAAAATAAGGATGAAAATACCGTTCTTGCACTCATAGATATAACCGAAAAAATATATGATACAGCTGCGGAGTATAAGGACGGTAAAATTGATAAAATAAATGCTTACAACAGGATCAAAGATATCCTGTCCGTAATGGAGCTTAGCGGGCTTCCAAAGGATGAGAACAAGAATAATACAAAGGAGAGAAATTATGTTATCAGGACGTGCTCTCCGATAAGAAACAGACTTGGCTCTATGCAGGGTGACGACTATCACGGGACGATAGAAAACAAGCAGAGGGATCAGGATCTCATGAGAGACGAGTGCCTCACCGTGATGCGGCTTGCAAGGGAGTTTGATCAGCGTTTCAGGCAGGCAAAAAGAGACAGGGGTGTTCTCGATTTTTCCGATCTTGAACAGTATTCCCTGCAGATTCTTTACGACCGGGATGAAAACGGGATGCCTGTCCGCTCCGACGCCGCCAAGGAATTATCCGAATCATTTGTCGAGATAATGATCGATGAATATCAGGATTCCAACAGGGTGCAGGACGCTATATTTTGGAGTGTCG
>DMLD01000062.1 GCA_003453515.1 Lachnospiraceae bacterium | reverse complement strand
ACGAGCGCTACGACGGCAAGGGCTATCCTGAAGGACTTGAGGGAGAGGAGATCCCGAAGATCGCGCGCATCATAGCGGTTGCGGATGCCTACGACGCGATGACCTCGACCCGTATCTACCGCAACAGGCTGGAGCCGGGGATAGTCATGGAGGAGATCGAGAAGGGGCTTGGTACACAGTTCGATCCCGAAGCGGGAGCCGCCATGCTCCGACTTCTCAAGGAAGGACGTCTCATACAGGAGGAGCATTACGAGGAGCCCAAGGAGGTTCGCGAGGCAACAGAGCTTCTCTCACGTGTCATGGAGAAGCAGGAGGAGCAGCTTGCCAACAACTATATGCATGACGAGCTGACAGGAGCCTACAACAGAAACTACGGTATCAAGTTGCTTCAGGAGACCACCCGTCAGGGACAGGGAACACTGTTTATATTTGATATAGACCAGTTCCACGTTGTCAACGAGACGGAAGGATATATGGTCGGGGATATTTATCTGCAGACGGTTGCCAAGCTTATCGATTCCTTCAGGGAGAAGGGTATCGTGGCGAGGTTCGGAGCGGATGAGTTCGTAGCGGTATTCCCGAGAGTTTTGTCACCCGAGCACGCAACACGTATGGCGGAGAAGTTCCGTGAGAAGCTAAACGCCAAGAAAAATGAACAGGTCGCACTTGGCAAGCTCAACGTATCCATCGGTATCGCCATGATAGACCACGAGAAGGAAGAGTTCAACGTGGTATATGAGAGAGCTGACAAGGCGCTTTATGTTGCCAAGCATCAGAGCGAGGACGGATACTACATACACTGGCGCGGAGCCGACGAGATCGCGAGACAGGAGAAGGCCTCGGCAGACCTTAGAGCCTTGGTATCGGTGCTCAAAAACCGCAAGAGGGATAAGGGTGGTCTGGAGGTCGATCTTCCGGCGTTTACCACCATGCTCAATTATATAACGGATGTGGCTGAGAGAAATCATCAGCATGTACGTCTGGTGCTGTTCACGCTCATGTCTGATCAGGAGCACAGGGTATCGGTCGACGAGACCGACCGCGTTATGACCATACTTGAAAGGGCGATACTAAAGTCCATAAGAAGTGTGGACGCGACCACCAAGTACTCTGCTACACAGCGTATCGTACTGCTGCTCAACATGGATGAGGATCAGATACACGTGGTCACTGACAGGATAATGATGGAATTTTACAAGATGTATGATAAAAAGCAGATCAATATACATTACGATTCTGCTGACCTTAGCAATACCAAGAATTAAGAGACGATCTTGGCAGTATTTCCGTGCAGCCGGGGAGTTAGCGGTGCCCTGTACCTGCAATCCGCTTAGCAGGGGTGTTGTCTCATGGAGGGTCGGCTCGGGATGAGCTGCCCGCAGTAAGTGGCGTTGAAGTTTGGGTCCTGTGCAACGGAGACTCGTGAACCGTGTCAGGTCGGGAACGAAGCAGCACTAAGCGATGCTTTCCGTGTGTCGTGGGGAAGCCTGGACTGAGCTTACTGCTGCGGTAACGTCAGTCCGAACCGATTCGAAGTGGGACGCACGGATTTTTATAAAATGTTTTGTTAGGAGATACTATGGCTGCAGAACTGACGATCAACGAAACCACTCCGGTGGCGAAGGGAACAGTGATCTTTGAGAAGGGTGACAGTGTCAACTGCGTTGCCCTTGTTTTAAAGGGTCGTGTTGCCGTGCGCTCAACGGGTGTTTTGCTGACCTTGGGAAGCGGCAATTTTTTGGGAATATGTGACGTGGTAAGAGGCGAGCACGAGTTCACATACATAGCAGGTGACGGTGTCACGGTCTACCCTCTTCCGGTCAACGATATATCGAGAGTCAAAAAGCTCATAGAGGGTAAGGCGCAGTACAGGGGACTTTTGGTGACATCGCAGAACTTTCTTATAAGGGATATCTACAAATCCTTTAAAAAGCTTCATGATGTGGTCCACGAGATGAAGGATTTCATGCTCGAGAGCTACATGATCTATACAAAGGAATCCCAGGACATGGGATTTGTTCCGCAGCAGCTTCAAAGCATCGAACAGCTATCCACCCAATCTATAGAGGATCCCGCGCTGCCGTCGGGGCTTAAGTACTATCTCGAGGCCGCGAGCGTGGAGGTCGAGGCACAGAGGGCGTATCTGGGCGCCAAGTCGCACATCGCCTTCAGGCACTATCAGGAGCAGTGCGAGCTTTTTCCTGCGCTTATAGACGGGTGCAGGGTCTACGGGGAGTGGGTATTCAAGTTTTTCCGTTCCCTTATCATGGACGAGAAAAATCTCTTCGCCTATGTATCGAAGACGGCGCTCGATGTCAAAAAGAGTGGACAGACAAGCGATATATTATCCGGGCTTGTGGACAAGCTCGTGGCAAAGATAGACGAGGTGGAGAGTGTGCTGATCGACACCGTCGGGACCGATCCCAAGCTCAACCGGACCCATATGCAGGCTATGTATATGGCGCTTCTCTCGGATGATATTGATGTCGAGGTGGAGATCGATGAGCAGGATCTGAGCGCTCTCAGGGGCTCGACCGAGCAGATACTCGACTACAGCGGAGTAGACGAGGAGGTTGCCAAGTCGTTCACGACAGCCCTGGACGCTTTTATGCGCCTGACCGACAAATTCGGAAGGACAAAGGATGCCCTAGCCATAAGAAAAAAGGTCACAGAGCCGTTTTTCGTCATATATGAGGGAGCCGTCAAAAAAAGCTTTACCGATCCCAATCCGCCGTTGGCAGTGCGATTGTTTTTAAACTACGGATATGTGAGCGAGGAGCTTCTGACCGAGGAGGATCTGAGGACGCTGACAACGCTTCCCGATGTGGGAGTGGGCGACCTTGACTGCCATGTGTACACGATGGCGGAGTGGCTAAAGGAGATATACGAGGGGAGGAAGCTGCCCTCGAAGGACGAGTTCGACGAGGATTATGAGGAGCATGTCCGCAAGGATCACGCCAAGGACAAGATAGCCGCCGATCATGCGATGAAGGATAAAAATGCCAAGCTTCACTTCGAGATAGACAATCTGTTCAAATATGCCGACAGACTTGTCAATGGCAATATATCCACGTTTGTCCCCGTGCTCTCATCAGAGGGGATCATGACGACGCTGTCGGGTGCGGCGGTGACGGGAGCTGCGATCAATGCGGCAGTCCGCAAGATAGAAAAGATAGATTACAGTATTTTTTACAGGGAGATAAGATCCTTTTACGAGGAGATAGATCTCAACAATTTTACCAATATAGAGAGGTATACACCGGATTTTATCCTGTTCCCCGTTTGCGGCGGAGGGTGCCAGATGTGGCAGGATATCGAGGGA
>DMLD01000024.1:3865-13487 GCA_003453515.1 Lachnospiraceae bacterium | reverse complement strand
CGCAAATCAAAACACTCTTAGCCATCTTTACTCTCCTTTATCAAGATTCTTTAACAATCTCGGTCACGCGTATACCGAAGCTCTCTTCGATAACGACAACCTCACCTTTAGCAACAAACTTTCCGTTTACAAGCACATCAATGGGTTCACCTGCCAGCTTATCAAGCTCTATGATCGTACCCGGTGAAAAATCCAGTATCTCCTTGATCGACTTGCTCGTCCGACCAAGCTCGACTGTGACCTCCAGAGGAACATCCATGATGAGATCGATGTTCTCGGGCGCGATCCCCGAAAGATCAGGCGGCGCCATAAAGCTCTGGAACTGTGCCGGCTGGATATTGTAACCCGTCGGCGGCATCGCATACATAGGCGGTGGTGCCATCTGCGGCTGCGGTGCCATCTGTGGTTGCATAGGTGGTGGTGCAGCTTGGGCAGGTCCGGGTGCAGGTGCTGCTTCCGGCGTGGGCGCTGCGGGCGCAGGTGCGCTTTCCGGTGCAGGTGCCGCTGCTTCCGGTGCAGGTGCGGGCTCCGGTTCGTCCGAAACGCCTGCAAACTGCTTGTAGACCCTCTTGGCAAAATCCGTAGGATACAGCTGCATGATCTGTGAATCGACCAGATCGCCGATCTCCATACGGAAAGCCACCTGTACAAACTGGCTTTCTACCAATCCCTCCAGCTCGCCCTTTATGTTCTCGGCGAGATCGACTCTCGTCGCTGTTGGCGGAGAGATATCAACCGTATCATTGATCATCGAAGACATCGAGGTCGCTGCGGATCCCATCATCTGGTTCATCGCCTCACAGATCGCACTCAGGTGCAGCTCCGAGAGCTCCTGATCCGTTATGGTACCGTCTCCACCCATCATCAGGTCAGTGATGACCTTCACATCGTCCTCTTTCAGGATGAGAATGTTCTTACCTTCGAGTCCCTTGACATATGATATATGAATAAACACACAAGGTGTTGGTTGATCTCTTGAAAGATCATCTATCGATATCGTCGTCACCTGAGGTGTCGTGATATCTACTCTGTTGTTTACCAGGATAGACAGAGTTGTCGCTGCCGTGCCCATGCTTATGTTGGCAATTTCGCCAAGTGCATCAGCCTCATCGGCCGTTAACGAATCGTTTCCGGTCGATCCGGCCTCGGGAGCAGCTGCCGCGACAGCATCCCCGCCACCTGAATCTTCTTCCATGCTGCCAAGAAGAGCATTTATCTCTTCCTGCGAAAGCATACCATCCATCCGGCTACTCCTCTCTGTAGATTGATTTTATCTTCACTGCATACGAGTCGTTGTATGCGCCCGGTATAGCAGAGAACTTCTTGATATTTCCAACATATACATCCAGCTCATCCTCGAGATGCGTATCTATCTTGATGATATCGCCGGGCAGCAGATGCATAAAATCGTTGACCGATATGGCACTGCGTCCCATGATCGCACGCACAGGTATCTGAGCCTTTTGCAGTGACTCCTCGATGACCTCCTTGTACGTTCCTATCTCCGTGGTTTCGTTGCTGGAGTACCAGTTCTTAGTGTTCAGCTTGTCTATAACGGGCTCTATGACATCATACGGGATACATATGTTCATAAGCCCCTCAGCCGAACCTATCTTTATATTCATCGTGATGATCGATGTCATCTCATTGGGCGTGACAAACTGCGCAAACTGCGAGTTGGTCTCTATTCTGTCAAGTATCGGCTCAAGCTGGGCAACTGTCTGCCACGGCTCCACCAACAGGTTGACGCAGACGACCATGATCCTCTCTATGATCGTAAGCTCTATCTCGGTAAACTCTCTTGTCTTTTCAAGAGGCTGCCCATCTCCTCCGAGCATACGGTCTACTATCGCGTAGCCAAGCCCCGTCGCCATCTCCATGATGATGTTGCCCTCCAGGGGTGCGAAATTCACGACCCCAAGAAGCACCGGGTTTGACAGGGAGTTCGAGAACTCCTGATACGTGGCTGCCTCGGAATGCATCACCTCGACCTGAACATTTTTCCTGAGATAGACAGGAAGCGTCGTCGACAAAAGTCTGGCGTAATGCTCATATATGAAGACGAGTGTTCTTAAGTGCTCCTTGGAAAACTTCGAAGGCCTGGCAAAGTTATAGTCCTTGACCGGGCGCTCGTCCTCTTCCTCTGCGGCGTTCGGATCAAATTCTCCGCTGTTGAGCGCAGACAGGAGATTATCTATCTCGCTCTGCGACAGCACATCACTCATAACGCCTCACCTCACTACCACGATTTATCAGTCTGAATCATCAGCCAATCTATATAATAACACATTTATCCAAATATATAAAGAAATTTTTTAAAAAACTTGCAAAAACCCACACCACTCTTATGAAAAATGAGCGGTTTACCGGCATCATCACGCCAGGAACGGATCTATAAAAATGACCTCAACAACGCACTTGGTGTCGTAGAGTGCCTGTATCTTCTTCACACACTCACTTGCCACCTTCACCTGATCAAAGTCAGATTTGGTATGAGCACTGATGGTTCTTATGACGATATCCTTCACATGTGTGGAATCGTTCTTTATCTCTTCGCTGACAGTCGCATAATCCTCAGCCTTGGTATTGAACGACACCGATATTCCCTTGATCCTGAATACGTGCATGGTGTCATCGCCTTCCTCGGGCATGAGGTTTAAGTTCTGAACTGCATCATACTCTATGGCAAAGGACTCCAGATCTCCTATTGCGTAATCCTGCGACTCATCCTTGTCCTCAATCTCCAGATCGATCACCGAAGCGACCTTGTCGATCAGATTGGAGGTTTTGTTCATGGCCGGCATGACCGAGAAAACCAGCACCGCCGTCAAAATGAGATTTATAACTGTCGCTGCCATGATGACCACAGTCAATATGTTCTTCTTCATTGTCACCTTCTCCTGTTACTTGTTCGTGTATATACGGATCTCTACCCGTCGGTTCTTGGCTCGTCCCGCAGCAGTGTCGTTGGTTGCTATCGGATCGTACTCACCGCGCCCCGTCGTCTCCATCCTGCTCGCCTTTATATGCTTGACATTGTGAAAATACTCAAAAACCGATGTTGCTCTTGCCATGGACAGCCAGAGGTTGTTCGGATACTGTGAGCTGTACATGGGCACGTTGTCCGTATGTCCCAGGATCTGTATCCTGTTTTTCTTGTACATCTTGAGTATATTGCCGACCTTGCTGAGAACCGGTCTCACCGAGGACTTGATGGCAGCCTGTCCCGAATCAAAGAGCAGCGCACCGTTCATGGTGATCTGAACATACTGATTCTGCTTGTCCATCTGAACCGTGATATCATCGTTGATATTGCGATCCTCGGCAGCCTTCATGATCTCCTCGTACACACTCGTGTTTTGCTTCTTCTGATCGGCAGCCTTCTTCGCCTCCACCGCATCGATGGTGGCCTTGTCTATATTGTCACCCGTTTTGTTGTCATCGTTTTGACTCTGCGGGTTCTGATCAGTCTGCTGTCCCTGCTGTCCGGTCTGATCATCCGTGTTTTTGCCACCCTGATTGTCATCCTGCGTCTGACCGTTTTGCTGATTTTGCTGACCCGGATCCTGATCCTGTGCAGGGTTTTGGTTTTGATCCTGATTCTGATTTGCGGCATCGCCGGCAGCCTGATCCTGATCGGACTTGTTGGATCCGTCATCAGACTTCTTGCCGCCCTGCGAATCGTTCTCGCCTTGCTCCGAGGCTGACTCACCGGGCTGCTGATTGCTCTGATCCTCGGTCGCTTCCGCGTCATCACCGCTGCTCTCAAACTCATTGAAATACTGTGATATCGCAACGACCTGATCGGTACCGCTGTCGATAAAAGGACCCTGTCCTATAGACTCACCGCCTCCGTCAAATATATTGATGCTCTCGCTCATTGACTTTACGACCTGCTCGTACTTCTCCGCATCCACAGTCGACATGGAGAAAAGGAGCACGAAAAAGCAAAGCAGCAGGTTCATCAGATCGGCGAACGTGTTTATCCATCCGCCGGTGTCGGCAGGTTCATCTTCTTCTATCTTTGCCATTAGCCCTCACCACCTCCGGCACCTTCTTCTTCACCCATACCGGTGCGGTTAGCAGGCGAAAGGAAGGATTTTAACTTCTCCTCGATGACACGCGGGTTCTCACCTGCCTGTATCGAGAGGATACCTTCAGAGATGACATTCATCATCATGATCTCTTTGGAATTGATGGCTCTGAGCTTCGTGGCGATAGGGATACAAAGCCAGTTCGCTATCAGGGAACCATACAGTGTTGTGATAAGGGCGACCGCCATGTTCGGACCGATGGAACTCGGATCATCGAGAAGCTTAAGCATGTTGATAAGTCCGATCAGGGTTCCGATCATTCCCCACGCAGGACCCATTCCCGCGAACGCCTCCCAAAAGGCACAGTTGGCGGAATGTCGCCCGTTGATCGCCCCGATCTCGGTCTCCAGTATTGATGAGACCAGCTCCTGATCGGTACCGTCAACTATGAGCATGATACCCTTTTTCATAAATTCATTATCTATATCACCGGCCGCCTCCTCCAACTGAAGGAGTCCCTCCTTACGGGCCACATTGGCCAGCTCGATAACCTTGTTTATTATTTCCGTGATATCGTATGTAGGTGTCTTGATGGCGATGAGGAACGTCTTCAGTGAGCCTACCCAGCCCCCGATTCCATCGGACTGGATCAGCATACACATGAGCGCTCCGACAACCACGATGAGGAACGACGGCATATCCCAAAAGTTCCCCAGAGCCGCAAAGCCCTGATCACCGGACACGATACCGTATACCACGGCGACCGCACATCCTATAAGACCGCCGACTGTAGCTATATCCAATGTCTACACCACCTTATTCAATGATATGGATCTCTCTTCTCGCCCTGATGACGAGTTCCTTGATCTCCTGTCTGCTCTCCTTAACCATGACCTTTTTGCCTGTCGTCAACGAAATGACCGTATCCGGAGTCTCCTCCACGGTCTCTATCAGATCGTCGTTCAGGCTCATGACCTGCCCGTTCATACGTGTAACATCGATCATCCGGGCACCTCCTTAAATGGCATAGGTCTGATAACTATACCATTCTATCACAAACTGCAAGTTTTGTCTAGAACTAAATGTTGTTTTTTCAAATGAGTCATTCAGCCGCGCGGACGCAACCGGAGTGAGTCCTGCAGCCGCGCGGACGCAACCGGAGCTTTTCTCACGACTCGTGGCTAAAGCCGACTCGCTGTGAGAAAACTCCTGCCGCCGCGCTTGGATGAGTTGGACTCTCAAACGTATGTCAACCTTAAGATAATAACTGATAACAACTGAAAACAAGAGTATATGCCGGAAGCATATACTCTTGAACATTTCTAATCAACATAACTACCAAAAACTTATACTGATTATCATCATCGCTTCAGGTTTACAAGCTCCTCGAGCATCGAGTCGGATGTCGTGATAACACGCGAGTTTGCCTGGAATCCACGCTGGGTGGTGATCATGTTGGTAAACTCATTGGCAAGGTCTACGTCCGACATCTCAAGTGCTCCGACTGAGAACTTGCCGACCTCTGAGATATCGATACCGATACCGTCGAAGTCTCCCGAGTTCTTGGTGGCGGAGAAAAGTGAGTTTCCTGCCGCCTCAAGTCCCGATGGGTTGGCAAATGTCGCCACTGCGATCTGTCCGAGAAGGTTCTTGTCACCGTTGGTATACACACCGAATATCTTGCCGTCTGTCTGTACCGTAAAGCCGTTGAGCGATCCTGCCGCATTACCTGTTCCCTTGCCGTCATCGGTACCTCTGGTCGGCTTTACGTTGGATACGCCGTCCTGTGCATACATGGTAAGGTTTGAAAAATCAAGAGCTACCGCACCGGTCGCAGCCCTGCCGTCACCTGTTGACTGAAGATACGGGCTCTCGGTAGCGTCAGATCCCTTTTGCAGGCCAAGCTGGATGGTTTTCTGCGCTTCCTGCTTATCAGTTGCTCCGGATGTAGTCTCAGACTCTCCTATCCACTCAAACTCACCGGTCGCACCGGAGAACTTGATATGAGGCCATGTTCCTGCGGTCGTAATCTCTCCACTGGTCGAAACGGTATAGGTGATGGCTTGACCATTCAGGTTTATAGTCATCGCGTTATCTCCTGCTGTCGCAGCCCAGTTACCGGTCGTTTTGTCCTGAACCTTGAGAAGAGAAGCTCCGTCCGAGCCGAGAATATCGGTAAGCTTCAATGTAAATGATGACTCCGCGGTAGCAGAATCCTTCATTGCGACAAACTTTGCGGTATTCAGCTCTCCGAGCTTATCATAAAAGCTTATTGATATCGTATAACCCGTCATCTGATTGTCCGAGAGCCAGTTAAGCTGTGTATCGTTGGAATCTATATTCCCTTTAAGTGTGATATCTGTTGTTGCGTTCGGTGCCGAGTAAGAATTCTCGCCGCCCATCAGCTGAAGTGTTGTAGCCGTATCCTTGCGGATCTCTCTTGTTCCGTCACCAAGGTCAACGGCTCTCCAGCCGAGTATGGCAGCACCGTTGGTCGTGCAGTACAGAGTTCCGTTGGCATCGACATCAAGTGCTCCGGACTTCGTAAAATATGTATTGCCGTTCTGTTTTGCGATGAGGAATGCGTCACCGTTGATCATGACATCCATTCCCCTGTCGGTACGCTGTGTAGCACCTGTACCCGAGAGGTCTACCGCGATAGCTGCCACATTGGCACCGAGACCTATCTGGGTCGCGTTGGTACCGGGAGCGCCTGTCTCGGCGTTCGGTCCCGATGCTCCCTGGCTTGTCTGATAGAACACGTCGGTGAAGTTGACGCTGCTGGCACGGAAGCCGACTGTATTTACGTTCGAGATGTTGTTACCTATAACATCCATCTTTGTCTGGTGTACCTTCAATCCGGATATTCCGGAAAAGAGTGATCTCATCATAATTTAGTCCCTCCATTACTTGCTCCCCTCTGTCATTCGGGGTTTAATACGCTTCCTGGGACTTACCCCTCGAATAAGTCTTTCGGGCCGGCGTATGTGTTTGTGTTTGCTTTATTATCCGATGATAGCTCCGTCAATATTGGTAAATACCGACTTTTCGGTATCGTTTAGAGCTGTCACGACGGTGTTATTTTTCACGTTGACGATGAATGCAAGATTGTCAACCATGACCAGTGATTCCTTAAGTCCCTTGTCTCTCGCCTTATCCGTCGCCTCGTTGAGCCTCTCTCTCTGACCCGGGGTGAGCTCTATCTCCCTCGAATCAAGTCTTTTGCTCGCATGCTTGGAAAAATGCACGTCATTTTTTTCTTTCACACCGGATAGATAGTCGTTGAAGTCCTTCCCTGTCTCATCGACTGTCGTATCTTGTCTTCTGCCTTCATTGGTCTTCCGCGGGGTGCCAAGATACGAATTTCTTATCTGTTCGATATTCATAGGCGCCTCCATTCGCTGTGAGCCGGGTGACCGGTTTCATGCCGGTAGCTCCGCGTCTCAGTTACCGCTTCCCTTCTCTATTGCCTCACTTGCAGCTTTTGCCGCTGCCTGGGTCGCAAGCTTTTCCTTCCACTGCTCCTCGGTCGGTGATGATACCTTGTAGATATCAGCCACATCATAGGATACTCCGTCGATCACGACCTGAGCACCGTCCTTGTTTACCTTGACGCTGTCTACGATACCCTCTGCCGATGTCGAAGAACCCGTCGAATCACTCGACTCGATCTCAACGTACTTATCTATCAGCGAGTAAGCCGATGTGTTGTTGAATGTTGAGTTGAGGTTCTGCATCTGCTCAAGTGACGAGAACTGCGCCAGCTGTGCGATGAACTCGTTGTCAGACTGCGGATTCAGCGGATCCTGATAGCTGAGCTGTGTGGTGAGGAGCTTCAAAAACTCGTCCTTGCCAAGGTTTGAATCACCGCGCACCTTGTTGAGATTGGTGCCATCCAGATCCTTGTAGGTCAGCTCATCAAGTGCAGTTGACAAACTTGAATTGGTTACTGCCATCTTGTTCCCTCCTTTTTGAAAAATGTCACGCCGTATAATCTACGGTACTGTTGATATCTCTTCTCGATGCCTCGGTGACATTGTCTGCCACTGCATCGATCTCATCTTCACCGGATCCGGCGTTCCGGGAGTTTCTTCCTCTTCTGCCGCGGTCTGAGTTCTCTGCCTGATCGCCTGCCTGATCCTGAAGTCCCAAATCAAAGTTTCCTACCGTGACCTCTATCGCCTGTACCTTGATGCCTCTCTCGTCGAATGCCTCCTGAAGTCTTATCATTCCGCTTTCAAGTGCTTCCTTGGCAGCCTGTGTCTCAACGATAAGCCTTGCTGTAGTCTCCTGCCCGGTCGCATTTATCTGTACGTTCACACGTCCGAGACTTGCCGGATGAAGCTGAAGCTCCATGTTGGTCGACTCAGGCATCATACGGACCCTTACCTGTCTCACTACCTGCTCGACCATCTCTGTCATCTGTCTCTGAACATCCGTTGCCTGTGTGGCATCAGGCTCGATCGCCTCTGTAAGGACCTCTGCAAATGCTTGGGCGTTGGTCGTATGCGCCTGATTTTCCATGGCTCTTAGATCAGCCGCCGTATCTCTCACATCATCCGATGCAAGTCCGGTCCCCTGACCGGTCTGCTGACCTGTTTCCGAGCCTGCCTGACCTGATGTCCGGTTTTCTATGACAATGCTCATATCGGGAGTACTATCATCTGTTTGATCCGCTCCCTCGATCAGAGGCTGCTCCTTAATATTTACCCCCGTATCGACACCCGCCTCGCTCTTGGCTGCCACGGGATGTGCAAGCTGCATTATCTGTCCTGCGAAGTCCTCCCATGCTGCGGGGTCAAGCTTTTCGAGATCCTGTGCACCCACTCTCATCAGTTCTGACAAAAGTGACTTCATCTTGTCGAAGATATCATTCATCTCCGAATTCAGAAGATCATTTGTGATAAATGCGCTCGGATCCTCTATGCCGTGGACCTCCATCACAAATACCTGAACCGTTGTGATCGAAAAACTCTCGATACTTCCATCATAAAGTCCGGTGATAAGATCCGCAGGCTCCATTCCCATGCCGTCGAATATGTCCTGAACATCCTGCGGCATAAGGTTCAACACATCCTGAAGGATCGTCATGATCTCCTCTGAGACCTTCTCGATATCGACAGTCCCGTCGTCCTTTACCAAAGAGCCGTCGGTCTTTGCGACCTCAGTCGTATCCTTGGCGGCATCCGCCGTATCCTGTGTTGCATCTGTCTTTGCAGCATCGGTCTTATTTACCTGTTCGTTTTTAGCATCCTTGCTCTGGGTTATATTTGATGAGGATCCGTCCTCAGATTTTTTAGAAGATTGAATCTTTGACGCCTTCGAGTCCATGCTCGATTTGGTGTCTGCGATGTTCGCATTCTGACCTGCGGCTCTGCTGTTTACTCCTGCCGCACTGTTCGAAATGAAGTTGTCAAATGTCGAATCGCTTGCCTTGGTCGTCTTCTTGGTAACCTTTACTTCCGAAACCGTGGAAGTCATCAGGGTTATTCCCTGTGTCTTCATAGACCTGCCTCCTTTCTTGTGTGGTTTTCTTAGTACGGAAGGCGTCCATGCATAATCCGTCACGATATATATCGACATTTTCG
>DMLD01000024.1:0-3782 GCA_003453515.1 Lachnospiraceae bacterium | reverse complement strand
GCCGTCATCTTGGTCGTGATCTGAGCTATGACACTGTCATTCATCTGATTCATGATCTGCGAACGCTTGTTGGTCGGCATCTCATCGAGTATCTTGGCAACAAGTGTCAGATCGGCTGACAGCTCGGTAAGGGCTGATGCCGCCTTGGCAGGCTCCATCTTTGCATACATATCAGCCTGATCGGTGATCGCCTGATCGTACTGATAATCCTTGATGACCTGCTTGTATATCTTCTCGGCATTGTCGGGATTTATCTGCTCATAATATTTTTTGTATTCCTCTATATCCGGAGCGTTGTCGGTGTAGACCACCTCCTTGTCAAACTCCGCCTGTCTCTTGGCAAAGGAGGTCTGCGCCTCCTCAAACTTTTTCAGCCTTGCGTTTTCCTTCTTCAGCTTGTCTATCTCATCGCTGTTTGCCGAATCCGCACTTGAGCTTGACGCCAGCTGCGCTTCAAGCTCCTTTATCCTGGCGTTTGCATCGCTCAGATTGTCGTAGTAGGTGTCCGACGCTTCCTTCTCATCCGGCTCGGGAAGTATCTTGTTCACGACCGGCACATCCTTTAGCGCCGGGTACAACACCCCGCTTCCGAAGCCACCCACATCAAGCTTTATGAGCACTGCAAAAATAGCCAGCCATATCACCACTATGACAAGCACTATGATAAATGTGACTATCTTGGAGCCGGCGCCCTCACCCGCGTCTGCGGTAGCCTCTATATTTTCTCCGTTTTCATTTTCGTTTTCTGCTTTAGCCATAACGATCATACCCTCCCGTGTCTGTAGCTGACAAGCTCATCTATTTCCTTTTGCTCAGCTAAGTTTTGTTCCTTTAGAAAATCCTCAAAGGCGTGTTCTCTCAGCTTCTCAAATGTCTTTCTCTCCTTCATCGCCTCGTTTAACTTGTCCCTGGCGATCTCCAGCTCTCTCCTTCTTTGCAGCACAACCAGCTGCTGACGCTCCACAAAGCTTTTGAGGATCTCTATACCGTCCTCCTCCTGTCTGATCTGTCTGACATCAAGTGCCTCAGACAGCTTGACCTTTAGCTCCTGCTCGGCGTCGGACTGCCTTTTTTTCAGTCTCTCCATCTCTTCCTCGGCGTCACGGAGTCTCAGATTTGCCTGGCTGTATTCATTTTTAGCCTGATCCTCCAGCTTCTCCTTCATGTTGAGGATGTTCTGGAGCGGAAAATTAAACCGTGCCATCTTCGCCTCCGTCATCGAATATAGCCTTCATCTGTGAAACTATATCGTCAAAATCAAATTTTTCATCAGTTCCCTGCTTCAAAAATGAATTGACCGCATCTATCTTCTCTATCGCGTAGTCTATGGAGGGGTTCGACCCGGATCTGTACGCTCCGATATTGATGAGATCCTCCGCATCCCTATAGGTCGCCAAAACCTCCTTCATCTGTCCCGCGACCTGCTTGTGATCCTTCGTGGCGACGGCGGACATGACACGGGAAATGCTCGCGAGCACGTCTATGGCGGGATAATGGTTCTTCTGCGCCATTCCTCTGGACAAAACTATATGTCCGTCAAGTATACCTCTGGCAGTATCCGCTATGGGCTCGTTGAAGTCATCACCGTCGACCAGTACGGCATAAAGCCCCGTGATCGAGCCCTTGTCAGAGTTCCCCGCTCTCTCCAAAAGCTTTGGCATCTCGGAGTAAACACTCGGCGGATATCCTCTTGATACCGGCGGCTCACCCGAGGCGAGACCTATCTCACGCTGCGCCATCGAAAAACGTGTAAGATTGTCCATCATGAGCAACACGTCCTTGCCCTGATCTCTGAAGTATTCCGCTATAGCTGTTGCGGTCTTCGCTGCCTTGTTACGTATAAGCGCGGGTCTGTCGGAGGTGGCTATGACAACGACTGAACGCTTCATACCTTCTTCGCCCAGATCCCTCTCTATGAACTCCCTGACCTCACGGCCTCGCTCTCCAATGAGCGCGATAACATTTATATCGGCCTTGGTATTTCGCGCAAACATACCCATAAGCGTACTTTTGCCGACACCCGAGCCGGCAAATATCCCGATACGCTGTCCCTTGCCGACAGTGATAAGCCCATCGACCGCCTTTACTCCCAGCGGCAGGGCGTCTGTGATTATTTCTCTGGATAACGGATCGGGAGGATCGGCTTCCACCGAATACCTCGGAGATCCCTCCGGCAGCCCCTCAAATGACATCGGATTGCCTACGCCGTCAAGCGACTGTCCCAAGAGCTCGTCGGTAACCGCCACACTCAGCGGCGCTCCCGTATTCTCCACGAAGCTCCCAAGTCCCACACCCTCCACATCATCATAGGGCATGAGAAGCACTCTGTCATCACGAAACCCGACGACCTCCGCCTTGACGGGCTCCGGTCTTGACGCGGAGTGGATAAGGCACAGATCGTTGAGCTTTGCCTCCGGTCCTATGGACTCCACCGTCAGACCGACCACCTTGGCGACCTTGCCCAGCGCCTTAACAAAGCTTCTGTCCTTAAGCGCCTCATATTTTGCTATAGAAAAAGGTGCTGCAAGCATTTATTTTTCCTTTCAAAAACAGGATCCGAACTCACACGTCCGAATCCCAAACCGGGGAAACTCCTTGATCAGCGTTTCCCTATACAAGCATCATAAGCGATGTCTTCAAGTTTTCAAGCTGGGTCCTTATCCCGGCATCAAGCATCTGATTGTCAGTCTCTATGATGCACTCTCCCTTTTCCATACTTTCCTGTGAAACTATGTCTACGGAGACATCCTCTCCCACGAGCTCCAGCAACTCCTTTTTGTGGGTCTCGGCGACCAAAGCATCCTCTCCCGATACTCTGACTATGATCCTCTCGGCATTTTTACGGACATCCTTAAAGCCCGAGCGTATGAGATGGAGTATCAGATCGCTGTCGCCTTCAAGCTCCACGCCGACCAGCTTATCCATGAGGGAGCTGACCACTCTCACAAACTGCGGCTCCATATCGGCAACGAGCTTATCATATTCATCCCGGAGCGATCTTCTCTCATCCTCGAGTCCCTGCTTTATCTGCTCGACCTCGACCCTCGCCGCCTGTATTCCCTCTTCTCTACCAAGCTCGACGCCCTCCTCGTGAGCCTGCGACCGGACATCATCAGCCTGGCGTCTTGCCTCGACGACTATCTCATCAGCTTGAGCTCTCGCAGACGCGATGATCTCCTCTGCCTGCTCATTTGCCTCGTCAAGCGTGCGCTGTATGTCCTCCGGAAGTATCTCCTCCTCGCTCTCAGGCTCCTCATCCTCCTCGGGTCGGTCGCCGCCTACAATCTTTACGGGATTTATTATGTGAAAAATATCATCTATGCTTTTGCCCTGTTCAAGCTCCCTCTCGACCTCTTCGGCATCTCTTACCACGACCCGCTTGGGCTTTTCAAGAGGTGTAAAGCCTGTATCCTTTTCGTATGAGATCTTTCTCGCTTCCTTCCCCTGCAGATTGACAAAGGGGTACTTCATGATATTAGACAATTATCTCGTCTCCTCCACCACGTGAGATAACGATCTCTGCGCTATCCTCAAGCTTACGTATTACATTAACTATCTTCTGCTGGGCTTCCTCGACATCCTTAAGACGTACAGGTCCCATATATTCCATATCCTCTCTGATCATATCCGCAAGACGCGAAGACATGTTGTTGAATATGACGTTTTGCACCTCTTCGTTGGCGTTTTTGAGCGCGACGGCAAGCTCGGAATTCTCCACCTCACGCAGCACACGCTGTATGGAACGGTCGTCCAGCATGAGGATATCCTCGAAGACGAACATC
>DMLD01000168.1 GCA_003453515.1 Lachnospiraceae bacterium | reverse complement strand
TGGGCTGCGTGGTCAACGGCCCCGGTGAGGCGGCAGAGGCTGATCTTGGCATCGCGGGAGGAAAAAAGGAAGGACTGTTGATACGAGGCGGAAGAGTCATAAAAAAGCTGCCCGAATCTGAGCTTTTGGATGCTTTTGAGCAGGAACTGAAAGGAATGATTGGATGAGCGAGAGGATCGGTTTTTTTGATGCTTTTACGGATCTTGAGCTTGAAAACAGATTATATCATATTTTTTCAAATGTAAGAATAGATAAGGTCACAACTTCACTCAGCAGGCATATTGCACGGATTGAGCTTTGTTCCAAGGAGATAGTCAGACGCCGCGATATAGAGCGGATAGAGAGGGCTTTGAAGGAACAGGTATTTCGTGAAACGGAGTATATGCCTGTTGTTTTTATGCGCTTTTTGACGCACGATGATATGACTCCGGCGCAGAGCTTTATGGCATATGAGGATGTGCTCATAGATGAGATCAGGGAGAGGATGCCCATAGAGTTTTACACGTATTGCAGCGAGGATTTCAGGACAGTGGACGACCACACCATAGAGGTGACCTGTGAGGATCTGCCGGTATCTCATTCCCATTCGGACAGGATGAAGTCATATCTTGAAAAGACCATGCGCGAGAGATTCGGACAATCCATAGCCGTATGCTTTAACTATACAAAGCCCAAAAAGAGAAAGTCAAAGAATTACGACAAGACATATAAGCTCGAGGAGGCAAGCGCAGAGGCAGCTGAGGCTGTAAGGGATGAGGACAGACCGGAAAATAAAGACAGCTCAGGTCAGGATAAGCATGAGGATAAAAATACAGCATCCGATAAAGAAGCAAAGCCCGATAAAAAGGAAAAGAAAGCAGCAGAGAGCAGGGGCGACAAAAAGAACGATAAAAAAGAGAAGAAAAGGAGAAGCAGATATACACCTGAGCCGGGACTTGTCATCGGCAAAAATGTCGACGGCGACCTGATCCCCGTCAAGGATCTCTTCGAGGGGATAGGAGAGGTCGTCATAGAGGGTATGGTCAGAAAGGTCGAGATCATAGAGTCCCGCAAAAGAGAGGGGCTTTTGATCCTTATATTTGATGTGACCGATTTCACGGATACCATCAGATGTAAAATGTTTATAAACAGGGATGAGTATGATGAGTTCTCTCTGGGTGAGTTCATCCGCGGCGGTTCATTTTTAAGGATAAAAGGAAATATATCTACCGACAGGTTTGACAATTCGGAGATCCGTTTGATGGACATATCGGGTATCAAGGAGATCTCTGATTTCAGGTCGCCGAGAGTCGATACCGCCGAGGTCAAGAGGGTAGAGCTGCACGCGCATACCCAAATGAGTGACACAGATGCCATGACCGAGACGGCATCCATGGTCAAGCGTGCTATCAAATGGGGGCATCCCGCGATAGCCATAACGGATCACGGTGTCGTACAGTCCTTCCCCGATGCCGAGGAGGCAGGGAAGAGTGGTGAGGACTTCAAGGTGATCTACGGCTGCGAGATATATATGGTCGATGATACCGAGGAGACCGTGATAAATGAAAGAGGACAGTCGCTCGATGACTCGTATGTCGTATTTGACTTGGAGACGACGGGCTTCTCGCCGACACGCTGCAGGATAATCGAGTTTGGAGCGGTGAAAGTGGAGAACGGGAAGATAACCGACAGATTTTCAACCTTTGTCGATCCACATATGCCCATTCCTCCGAGGATAAAGGAGCTTACCAAAATAGAGGATCACATGGTGGAGGGAGCGCCTGATATAACAGAGGTGCTGCCTGATTTCATGCGTTTTTGCGAGGGGTCGATACTTGTAGCGCATAACGCGAACTTTGACCATTCGTTCATCGTGGCAAAGGCAAAGGATATGGGCGTAGAGACAGCGTATACCGTTGTCGATACGGTGGGTATAGCCAGAGTCCTGTTTCCGGATATGGCAAAGGCTACGCTCGATGCCGTTGCCAAAAAGCTAAAGATATCGCTGGAGAACCACCACAGAGCCGTCGAGGACGCAGAGGCAACTGCCGAGATATTTGTAAAAATGCTCCCGATGCTCAAAAAGCGCGGAGTAAATGATCTCCATGATCTGTACGAGCTGACACACCACGCTGTCGAGATCATAAAGAGAAAGCCGATGTATCACACCATCGTGCTCGCGGCAAACGAGGTCGGAAGGGTTAATCTGTACAGGCTTGTTTCGGACTCTCATCTTAAGTATTTCAGCAGAAGACCGAGGGTGCCCAAGACAGATCTGATGGCGCTTAGAGAGGGGCTGATCATAGGCTCTGCCTGCGAGGCGGGAGAGCTCTATCAGGCGATCATAGATGACAGGGATGATGACAGGATAGAAAATATAGCGCGGTTTTACGACTATTTCGAGATCCAGCCCGTAGAAAACAATGCTTTTATGATAGAGTCAAACAAGAGGGAGTCATACCTTGCAATAAAGTCATACGATGATCTGCGCGATATCAACAGAAAAATAGTTGAGCTCGGGGACAGACTTTCCATACCCGTGTGCGCCACGTGTGACGTGCATTTTCTTGATCCTGAGGATGAGATATACAGGGAGATATTGCTTGCGGGCAAGAAGATAACCGATGAGCACCAGCCGCCGCTTTATCTGAGAACGACCGATGAGATGCTCGATGAGTTTTCTTATCTCGGTCAGGAGAAGGCGTATGAGGTCGTGGTCACCAATACGGTGGATATAGCAGACAGGATAGAGGTCATAAGTCCGGTTTATCCCGGCAAGTGCCCTCCGGTCATAGAGGACTCTGACAAGACGCTCAGGGAGATATGCTATCGCAAGGCTCATCAGATGTATGGAGACGAGCTGCCCTATGTTGTGAGCGAAAGACTGGAGAGAGAGCTAAACTCCATCATATCAAACGGCTTTGCCGTGATGTATATAATAGCGCAAAAGCTTGTGTGGAAGTCAAACGAGGACGGTTATCTCGTTGGCTCGAGAGGCTCGGTCGGATCGTCGTTTGTTGCGACCATGGCGGGTATAACCGAGGTCAATCCGCTTCCGGCACACTACTACTGCGGAGAGTGCCACTATTCGGATTTTGACTCCGAGGAGGTAAAGGCGTTTTCGGGAAGCTCGGGCTATGATATGCCGCCCAAGAACTGTCCGGTTTGCGGCAAACCGCTCATACGCGACGGACATGATATACCGTTTGAGACCTTCCTTGGCTTCTACGGAAACAAGGAGCCGGATATAGACTTGAACTTCTCCGGTGAGTATCAGGCAAAGGCACACGCCTACACCGAGGTCATATTCGGAGACGGTCAGACCTATCGCGCCGGGACCGTCGGTACCATCGCGGAGAAGACAGCGTTTGGCTATGTCAAAAACTTCTTCGAGGACAAGCATACTCACAAGAGAATAGAAGAGATAGAGAGACTCTCAAAGGGAGTAGAGGGCGTCAAGAACTCGACCGGTCAGCACCCGGGAGGTATTGTCGTACTGCCGCTTGGCTGGGATATCAATGTGTTCACGCCGGTACAGCATCCGGCGAACAAGGATATACCGATCATCACAACGCATTACGATTATCACAAGATAGATTCAAACCTGCTAAAGCTTGACATACTCGGGCACGATGATCCTACCATGATACGAATGCTCGAGGATATAACCGGTATCGATGCGACCGGGATACCGCTTGATGACAAAAAGGTCTTATCGCTGTTTGAGAGCACGGAGGCACTTGGGGTCGAGCCCGAGGATCTGATGGGAACTGATCTCGGTTGCCTTGGCGTGCCGGAGATGGGTACTGATTTTGTCATGCAGATGCTCAGGGATACCAAGCCGAAGAATTTTTCCGATCTGGTCAGGATATCCGGACTCTCACACGGTACGGACGTGTGGCTCAACAACGCCCAGTACTATATAAAGAACGGCGACTGTACTCTGTCCACCGCCATATGTACCAGAGACGACATCATGACCTATCTGATATATGCGGGCGTGGAAAAGGGTACCGCGTTCAACATAATGGAGATGGTCAGAAAGGGAAAGGTCGCAAAGGGCAAGGTAAAGGAGTGGCCGGAGTGGAAAAAGACCATGCTGGAGAACGGCGTTCCCGAGTGGTATATCTCGTCGTGCGAGAAGATAAAGTACATGTTTCCGAAGGC
>DMLD01000011.1 GCA_003453515.1 Lachnospiraceae bacterium | reverse complement strand
TATTAACAAAAGTCAACCATTTATTAACAAAATACGATTTTAGTATAGCAATTCATTCTACATCTGTCAACACTTTTTGAGAAAAATCCGAAAAAATATTCAAAAAAGACTTTTCTTTTTCTACATCTTATGATACAATGTTAGCACAATGATACAAGGAGGTGTCAGTATGGAGATTTCAGACGGCATGGATATCGCGCGCTATGCATCTTTAGCTGCGGGTAACGCCACCATGGAGGGTGTCGGGATTGCCATGATGAGCAAAGCTCTTGATATGCAGGAGCAGATGGGGGCTGAGATCACACAAATGATGGAGCAGTCCGTTAATCCGCATGTGGGTGGAAATGTAGATTTTAGAGTTTAACTACTTTCTTTCTCCTTTCTTTATGGATAGTGCGTAAGAGACCTGGTATCTACCGACGGGTAGATGCCGGGTCTCTTGCCATTCATGATAGGAGTTGCCATTCACGGTAGACTATAATCACGACAAGCAACAGGGAGATCAACTATGTATACGATCCACGACAGAGTATCTTACAGCAGAATTGATAATAACCGCCGCATAGGAGTTGAATCGATCATCAACTGTATGCAGGACTGTGCCCTATTTCACAGCGAGGACATCGGAAGGTCGGCAGCCACACTGGCAAAGGAGCATCGCGCGTGGCTTGTCAGCGCGTGGCATGTATTTTTCGTGCGCCGTCCCGTTATGGGCGAGTATTTCGACGTACATACCTGGGCATATAAGTTTTCCGGACTGTTCGGGCACCGCAACTTCCTCATGGAGACACCGGAGCACGAGGTACTGGCATACGCTGACTCCAGATGGTTTTTCTTTGACTCGGAAAACATGAAGCCGACTCGCGTAGCTAAGGAGGAGATCGAGGGCTACGGGACAGAGCCCGCCTACGACATGGATTATGGCACCTCGAGAAAGGTCGCTGTACCGGAGGGGCTGGAGTTTATTGACACCATCAGGGTCAATCCCAGTCTTCTCGATACCAACAACCACATGAACAACGGTCAGTACGTGCGCTTTGCGGTCGGCTATCTCCCGATGAATTTTGACACGGCGGAGTTTCGCGCAGAGTACCGCAATGCCGCCCACTACGGTGATGATATGCGGGTACTCACAGGCGTCAGCGAGGGCAAGACCTATGTCATCTTCGCCGATGAGAGCGACGAGCCGTACTTCATCTCCGAGTTCACACCAAAATAACGAAAAGAGGACTACTATGGACTATTTGTCTGATCACCTTGGAACATATATGACGCTTCAGGTAAGTCGCATGAGCGAGCATGGAGCATATTTGTCAGGCACAGACTCAGAAACCGATGAGGTACTGCTCCCCTCGGGTCAGGTGACCGAAGCCATGAAAAAGGGCAGCACCGTCAGAGTATTTATATACAAGGACTCCGAGGACAGACTCATCGCCACCACGGACACACCGATGCTGAGTCTCGGTGAGGTCGCCCTTCTCAGCGTCGCCGACGTGACGAATATCGGCGCATTTTTGCAGTGGGGACTCGCAAAGGATCTGTTTTTGCCCTTCAAGGAGCAGACCCACCGCGTGCATCCCGGCGAGCAGATCCTCGTCGCACTGTACCTTGACAAGAGCGAACGGCTGTGCGCGACCATGCATGTATATGACTATCTGGAGAAGTCCTCTCCTTATAAGAAAAATGACCACGTGAGCGGCAGGATATATGAGATCACGGAGAGCTTCGGCGCGTTCGTGGCTGTCGATGACAGATACAGCGCACTGATACCACACAATGAGATGACACGTGTGCTGACCGTCGGCGAGATCGTTGAAGCCAGGATCAAGGAGGTGAAGGACGACGGAAAGCTCACCCTGTCCCTCCATGAGAAGCTGAAAAAGCAGATGCGCTCCGACGCTGATATGATATACGATAAGCTCGTGGCATCAGGCGGCAAGCTGCCGTTTCACGACAAGACATCTCCCGAGATCATCAAAAGAGAGTTCAGCATAAGCAAGGCCGCGTTCAAGCGCGCGATCGGCAGGCTCAAAAAGCAGGGACTGATCGAGATAAATGCCGATTCTATTACTCTGATCGACACAAAAAAATAATAAGGAAACGCAGATCAAAGCGTTTCCTTATTTGGATTATACATTGTAAAAATATGTCGGCTTTACATAGACCATACCCTCATCGTAGATCGGCGACTTCTTCATCTTGCCGGACACCTTATAATAGTAGTAGACCCTTACATAATATATCTTGTCACTGAGTACAAGCTTGTCACCGTATTCGGAAAACGAGCACGATGTTTCCTTCGCTCCCATGGTGGCAGCCTTTACAAATCCCTTTTTCTTTTTCTTCGAGACATAGACGACCTTCTTGTCTGCCCCTTTCACCTTTACCTCAGATATCTTGACGGTGTCCTTGTAGCCGTCTAGCTTTATCTTTTTCGACGATGCGTAGTAGCACGGAGAGGACCAGTCCTTTGAATACTTCTTCTTACCGTTTACCAGCACGTATCCTCTCACACGCACTCTGGCGACTCTTCCCTTGTAGCGCGGCTTGATATTGACCGTCTCCACGCTCGTAGCCGATACGGCTGAGCCTGACACATTCTTTGTCGCAAGTTTTTTGCCCTTTTTCCCCTCGACCCTCACAGTGTATCCGTCGACAAAGCTGTCGGCAGTCCAATAAAAATCAGCCGATGCATCTGTCGAATACCAGTGTGAAAGCTTGGGTGTCGCCTGCTTTTTGGGAAGCGTCCTGACCTCCCTGACCCTTTGCCCAAGCTCGGGATCAATAAGAGGAGTGCCGGCAGCATCAACCGGAACTACGCAAAACTCGTATGTTCCGCCTGCACTAAGCGAGCCGATCATGAGCGTCCTGCAGCCGTCCTCATCCTTCGGCGGCGCAACACTTCCCGTATCTCCACCAAGTCTGCCGTGTATCTCACCGTCACTGTTGATCTGGTATACAGCAAAGCTTTCGGCATCGGATATCCACTTAAGAGTCACGTAGTATCCGTTCGAGCCGGAGTCGTAGCCCGCATCACTCTGTATAAGGTCAGATACCGTTGTTTTCGCGGTAGCAACACTGCTTACAGTCCCCGTCTCCCCGTCCGCCAAAGCCCCGGAGGGCGCGAGGAGAGAGCCGGTCACCGTCGCCAGTGCCGAAAAAACGATAAATATACCTATCCTTACTGTTTTGTTTGATTTCATCGATTTATTATTTCCCTTTTTCGCATGAGAATATATGTATAGCCATCGGAGCAAGCCTGATCTCGATTGAATTGGCACGACCGTCCTGCTTGACCGCCTTTGACGCCCTGAGTCTCGGATTACCGAACCCGAAGCCTCCGAATTTTTCATCATCGGAGTTAAATATCTCCTTGAACTTGCCTGCATACGGAACTCCGATCCTGAACTTATCGTACGGGACCGGCGTAAAGTTGCATACCACAAGCAGTGTCTCCGAGCCTGCCCTTCTCAAAAATGCTACCGTGGATCTCTCCGCATCCATCGCGGATATCCACTCAAATCCCGAGGTGTTATCATCATCGGCATAAAGAGCGGGATGAGCCTTGTAGAACGAGTTGACAACGCTCACATATCCTCTGAGCTTCTCGTGCTCCTCTCTCTCATCGGTTATCTTCCAGCCATAGGGAAGTATGCCGGTCTTGAGTTCGGTCTTCTCCCTGTGACGATACAGGGGAGCCCCCAGATACCACGGGTCAAGCTCTCCGGTCTCGGTTCCGGCAAAGTTCAGTACCCTGCCCGGATGCGCAAGCTGAAATCCGTACGAGAGCCTCAGTGATGCAAACTTCTGGTGACGCATGCCTGCCATCTTGTTGAACATGGAGCCGGCGTTGCCTGCCACATCATCACAGCCGATACCAAGCAGATACTCCTCAGCATACTGGTAAGCCATACTGAGAGTGAGCGTGTCGTGACGCCCCCTGCGAAACAGCGGATCGGTCTGCATATAGTCGAGGAAATCATGCTTCCATCCCTCATTCCATACCAAATCAAACCCGACACCACCATCCTCGGTCTTATCGGAAAGTCCGGGATAGATCACGGAGTCGTGTCCTATGGTAAATACGCCCTTTGCCTCCTCGTGTATGGTATCATTCAACGTGCGTAAAAATTCCAGTCCCTCCAGATTCTCATTGCCTCCGTAGATATTTGGCACCCAGTCGTCTCCCGAGCGTCCGAAATCACAGTAGAGCACGGGACCGAGAGAATTTATCTGAAGTCCGTCTATATGAAACTCCTTGCACATATACATAGCGGAGCCAACAAGGAAGTTTACGACCTCGTTGCGTCCGTAGTTATACAGCTTTGTCCCCAGATGCGGGTGAATACCCTGTCTGGGATCGAGGTGCTCATACAGACAGGTCCCGTCAAACTCCACAAGTCCCTGTGTATCACAGGGGAAGTAGGTCGGTGTCCAGTCAAGTATCACTCCGATACCCCTCTTGTGGAACGCATCAACAAAATACTTGAAGTCGGATGGCTTACCGTATCTCGATGTCGGCGCAAAGTATCCCGTCGTCAGATAGCCGAGCGACTGATCGAGAGGATGCTCGAGCATCGGAAGGATGTTGACATGTGTATAGCCCATGGTCTCACAGTACCTTGACACATCATCAGCTATCGTCCTGTAATCATGAAACTGCAGCTGACAGGTCTTCTTCGACACAGGATCCGGCAGCACAAAGCCCGCAAGCGAGAAGGAGTACACCAACATAGCATCCTTGGTAACACTGTATTTTTCACGGGTCTTCATCCAATCCGAATCACCCCATTTATAATCATCACCCTCGTACACAACAGCGGATACCTCCGGGCGAAGATCAAACAGACGTCCCACGGGATCTGTCTTATATACGTCCTTGCCTACAGAGTTCAGCACCCTGAACTGATATTTTTCTCCCGCTCCGACTCCCGGAACAAAGAGCTCATATATCCCCACATCCTCCTGAAGCGACATGGGATTGGCTGTCTTGTCCCAATCATTGAACGGTCCTACCACGGAGACAGCCCTTGCGTTGGGCGCCCATACGGCAAAGTGAGTACCGCTTATCCCGTCCTCCTCTACCACTCTGGCACCGAGTATGGATGTAAGCTCCTTGTGGATACCGTTTAAAAACAAATTGCGATCCATCGCGTCTATCCTCGACGGCACACGGTAGGGATCGGGCATCTCCGTGGTCACCTTGCCGCGAGTCACTACCAGATGATAAGCAGGAAACTGATCAGGTGTCATCTTCTGTCTGTCGGCCTTGCGCTTGGGCAGCTTGCTTGCCGGAACGATAGCTGCAAAATACCCTGTCTTGCTCATTTTTTTCATGTCATAGCTTCGTCCCGTAGAGAGCATTTTTACTTTGATGTCAGACGCTCCGGGATACCACACGCCCACAAACATATGTGTAGCATCCGCGATGCGCGGTCCCAAAACAAGCTCAGGATTGGCGCACTCAGCGTACTCCAAAGCTTCAAGCTCCGGCCACTGGATAAGGTCTTCTACTTTAACTGCCATATTTACCTCTCTTTCTACTCATCATACCACATTTTTATAGGGTTACCGCTTTCATCGTACTTAAGCTCTTTTTTGGGCTGGTACTTCTTAAATACATGTTCCATGGGCAGTGTCGACAAAAATCCCAACAGCCCCGGCAGTATGATCCCAAACACCATCGTCGGGGTACCCCACTGCACATATATGAGCATTCCCGCAAAAACAAGCATCGCCACTATCAGTGCCGAATGAAGTATATGCCTGAATGCACAAAAAAGCGCGAACTTAAAGGTCACCAAAAACTTGTTGTCAAACCTCGATATGATCGGGAATATATTTACCGATATCAGCGCAGCCAGTATCATCATCGTCAGATATACGGCTGCGAGCACGCCCCCGACGCCCTCCTTGGTCCCGGTGTTCAGTCCGAGAAAGTTGATATTCCACCACAGCAGGAAGTACACGCCGACTATGATCACCCAGTAGATAGTTGACTGCTTAAAATTCATCTTAAAGCTTCGCCAAAACTCCCTCCACACATACGACTCACCATACCTTATGACCTTGGCACTCACGTAGTAAAGCGATGTGATGGCATCTCCTATGGTGATGACCGGTATGCAAAATACCAGAAAAATGATCGACACCCACAGCATATCGGCGATCCTCGTAAGTGTCACCATCACGGGATTATCAACCCTGAAAAATCTGCTCAAACGACTCATCTACAGTTCCTCTCCTAACCTTCCATCCTCCAATTAGCGTCAATATATCCATACGGAAAACACTGATCACTCATCTATCTCATGGATAAATATCCCGCTCCTAAGCTTAGGCTCAAACCACGTGGACTTGGGCGGCATCAAAAGAGACGCATCTGCCACGTCAAACAGCTCATCGATCGAGGTCGGATACATGGAAAACGAAACCTTCATATCGCTGTCGGCTCTTCTCTCAAGCTCGCCAAGACCCCTTATACCGCCTATGAAATCTATCCTCTTATCTGTTCTCGGATCTCCTATGCCAAGCACGGGTCCAAGCAGATAATCCTGAAGTATGGACACATCCAGCGCTCCCACGGCATCCTTGCCCTCATAAAGGACAGCCTTTGCCTTGAGCCTGTACCACGCTCCGTCAAGATACATCCCAAAGGTACCCTTTGTATCAGGTCTTACCTGCGACTCCGCCCTTTCACAGACAAAGTTCTCTGAGATCCTTTCCAAAAACTCATCCTCGGAAAGACCGTTAAGATCCTTCACCGTTCTGTTGTAATCCATTATCTTTAGCTGCTCATGCGGAAAAAGCACCGACAAAAAGTAGTCCGACTCCGGGTAAGTGCCGTCCGCTCCCGTCCTGCCCTCGCGCTCTCTGCGCTTAAGTCCTACCTTCACGGCTGACGCAGCCCTGTGATGTCCGTCGGCTATATATATCGCGTCTATATTTTCAAAAGCAGCCTTTATCTTCTCGTCCTCGGACACATCACCTATCTTCCACACCCTGTGGCTGATCCCGTCATCTGACGTAAA
>DMLD01000113.1:9693-11641 GCA_003453515.1 Lachnospiraceae bacterium | reverse complement strand
CCTGCTCCATGCCCTTTGCCCAGAATCTCTCTCTGGAGCGTCTGACATACCAGTTGCTCATCTGCTCAACGAACTCCTGAAGAGCCTTGGCAGTCTCCGGTATGCGGTAGTTCATCAGATTGTCATCGACTGTCTCTATCGTCGAGTACAGCTTTGACAAAAGCCATTTATCTATCACGGCAAGCTTGTCATATTCAAGCTTATACTTTGTCGCATCGAAGTCATCTATATTGGCGTAGAGCACGAAAAATGCGTACGTGTTCCAGAGCGTTCCCATGAACTTGCGCTGTCCCTCGGTGACAGCCTTGCCGTGGAAACGGTTGGGCAGCCAGGGCGCCGAATTTATATAAAAATACCATCTTATCGCGTCCGCGCCATAGGTTCCGAGTGCCTCCATCGGATCGACGGCATTTCCCTTTGACTTGCTCATCTTCTGTCCGTTCTCATCCTGGACATGACCCAAAACTATGACATTCTCGTACGGCGCTTTGTTGAAAAGAAGCGTCGACTCAGCAAGCAGTGAGTAAAACCATCCTCTCGTCTGATCCACCGCCTCGGAGATGAACTGAGCGGGGAACTGCTGCTCAAAAAGCTCCTTGTTCTCAAAGGGATAGTGGTGCTGTGCAAAGGGCATCGCTCCGGAATCAAACCAGCAGTCGATAACCTCCGGCACCCTCCTCATGGTCTTGCCGCACTTCGGGCACTTACAGGTGATCTCATCTATATACGGGCGGTGAAGCTCTACCTTGGCTGCCCCCGGATCACCTGATTTTTCAGCAAGCTCAGCCCTGCTGCCTATGGATATCTGCTCGCCGCACTCCTCGCACTCCCAGATGTTGAGAGGAGTTCCCCAGTAGCGGTTACGCGAAACAGCCCAGTCCTGGATATTCTCCAGCCAGTCACCGAATCTTCCCGATCCTATGGACTCGGGGATCCAGTTGATAGTCTTGTTGTTGGCGATGAGATCGTCACGCACCTTGGTCATCTCGATATACCATGACTCTCTTGCATAGTATATGAGCGGAGTATCGCATCTCCAGCAGTAGGGATAATCGTGCTCAAACTTCGGAGCGGAAAACAATAGTCCCCCGGCATCGAGATCCTTAAGCACCATCGGGTCCGCCTTCTTGACAAATACGCCCGCATACGGCGTCTCCTCGGTAAGATTTCCCTTGTCATCGACAAACTGTACAAACGGAAGGTCGTATTTTCTTCCCACCTTGGCATCGTCCTCACCAAACGCGGGAGCGATATGTACGATACCCGTACCATCTGTCATGGTTACATACGAGTCGCAGGTGATGTAGTGACCCTTCTTGTGCTGCTTCTCACACACAGGCTCTACAAAGTCAAATAACGGCTCGTACTCCTTCCTTTCAAGATCGGTCCCCTTGAAGGACTCGAGCACCTCGTACGCGCGCCCGTCCTGTGCGTCGAACTTCTCGGTCAGAGGTCCCAGCACTGTATCAAGCAGCGCCTTGGCCATGTAATATGTATAACCGTCTATAGCCTTTACCTTGCAATAGGTCTCGTCCGGATTCACACAAAGTGCCACGTTTGAGGGCAGTGTCCACGGAGTCGTCGTCCATGCCAGGAAATACGCATCCTCTCCCCTGACCTTGAAGCGCACTATCGCCGAACGCTCCTTGACAAGCTTATAGCCCTGAGCCACCTCGTGTGAGGAAAGAGGCGTTCCGCATCGCGGACAGTAGGGAACTATCTTGAAGCCCTTGTAGAGAAGTCCCTTGTCCCAGATCTCCTTGAGCGCCCACCACTCGGATTCTATGAAATCATCGTGATATGTGACATAAGGGTTCTCCATGTCAGCCCAAAAGCCAACGACATCCGAGAACTCCTCCCACATGCCCTTATACTTCCACACGCTTTCCTTGCACTTGTCTATAAACGGTGCAAGTCCGTACTCCTCGATCTGCTCCTTGCCATCGAG
>DMLD01000113.1:0-9590 GCA_003453515.1 Lachnospiraceae bacterium | reverse complement strand
CCCGCCTTGCGCGGTACCTTGTACCCCTTCATGGTACGGTATCTCGGGATCATATCCTTGATGACACGCGTCAGCACATGTCCGATATGCGGCTTTCCGTTGGCTGTCGGCGGACCGTCATAGAACATATAGCTCGGAGCATCCTCTCTAAGCTCTATACTCTTTTTAAAAATGTCATTCTCCCGCCAATAATTCTCGATCTCTTTTTCTCTTTCGACGAAGTTCATATCCGTCGTGACCTTTTTGTACATCTTAAGTTCCTCCCTGATATAGCTGTGAGAATATATGATCAATTCTCCTCATTGATATCTTCAAAAAATAACGGCAGCTTTTCCTTAAACTCCCTCAAAGCGATCAGTGCGACCTCTCTCATCTGGGGATGCGCCGCCTTGTCCGTGCGCAGCTTAAAAAAGTTTCTCCATGAACGCAGATTCATCGTAATGACTATCTCCGTCTTGAGTGAGTTGGGAAGTACGGAGCGCGCCTCCTGCGGCGTTGCCCCCGCGTCAAGCATCTCAAAATATGCCTTTTCGCTCTCTTCCATTGACCGCTTCCATATGTTATATTTTTTCAGATCATCCTCATTATTCAGATCGTATTCAAAGCCACTTGCAAGATCGATAACGGATATCTCATTGCCGAATTTATCGCTTGTGTAGTTACAATATCTGGTACTCTCCTGGGAGTAGCTTGCTATCCTGTGGCGGACTATCTCATGTGTGACTCCTCTGTCACATGTGAATCTCACCGTGATCGCCTCGTGCTCGATCACCGACTCATGACCTCTTCGCAGGATATTGGAGATAAATCTCTCCGCGGATCCTTCAGAGATGTTGCTCTCAGACTTATAGCAGACCCTGCCTATCCTCTCGATCTTTTTTATTATCTTTTCATAGTCCTCCATGTCGATTATCTCAACAGACGGCTTGGTAATATTCATCAGCTGCTCCTTTCGTTATCACTCCCGATCCCCGAACCGGCTAAGCCAGATACTTTCTTACTATCTGTCCGACTCTCATCCTGTCGGCATACTCTAAGCATTTTTCAGGTTTGGCGTCGGGATTCTTTTTGTATGCTTCAACTATCTTTTTCAGTTGCGTTACACCTATCTCACTCTCAAGGCGTATACTGTCACAAATGCTTCTGTCGATCCCGTATACCCTCACGGTAACACCGTTTGCCTTGAAGGTGACCATATCATCCTCAAAGGTCTGCTTGGAATAATAGTGCCTTGACACCGGAAACTGAAGCTTCATCCCGCCGCGATCCGTGCGCGCAGTGGCTATATAAAGTCTTTCCGGCTCGCTTTGCAGCAGTCCGTGATAGTAGCACGCGCTAGGCCCGCATATGACTGCCTTTGGGTTGGTCATACAAGCCTCGATCATTTTATAGTTTTCGGGCTTTGGTATTTTCAAAAAGCTTCCCCAGTAGTTTCCGTGTGAAACCTTCTCGATATCACCTGCTTCAAGAAGCTCCTTTATGTGTATCGTGGATATCTTCTCATCAAGCATGATCCTGGTCGGCAGGTAACCTCCTTTTTTCTCAAATAATGAATAGATCTTATCATAGGTTCTTTTAAGCATCTAAACCCACACTCCTATCTCACACCAATGCTGAAATATGATCATGTTTTGCGGTAATATATAGTCTGATCCGCAATATGGCTCAGCTGCGCCCCCTCTGTCACAACACCATGATGTACATAAGATACAGCTTTTTGAAAAGCCTTGCATCTCTATAGCCGTGACGGCATATATCCTCATAGACCTCCCTGAACTTGAAGCACTCCTGTTCGCTTAAGTCATCCGGGCCGAACGCGGCGTGGAATACAACATCCACATAGAAGTCTATCTCTTCGCCGGACATGGACAAAGCCTCCTTAAGCTCCGCTTTCAACTCGTCCATCGTCTGTCCGTAGTATCTCACGCCCTTCCCCGCAAAATACGGAACAAGATGGCGATGCGTCATCCTGACTCTTCTTTTTTTGTTTTTGAGATCTGAAAGGCTTCGTCTGAAAAGATACTTTCTTATCCTTCTCTGTATCTCCAGAATCGCTGCCATCACAAGCAATATTATAACAATAATTACAATAATATGCAAGACCCCTGATTTTTCAGGTGAGGAAGCAAGCTCACCGCCGTCAAGTCCCTGCTCCTTTGGCCCATCCTCTTCCTCGTTGCCCTCTATATCCTCGAATTCCATGCTCTCATCGGGTTTTTCGGTCACCATCGGAGTCGGAGTGACCTCGGCAGGTCCGTCTCCCTGACCCGCTCCGTCGGAGTAGCCTCCGGAATCATTTTCCTCGGAGCCCTGCTGCTCCCCGCGTCCCGGCGTGGTCTCAAACGTCACAAAGCCGTATCTGGGATCGTATACCTCTATCCACGCGTGAGCATCATAGTCGGGAATACTTATCTCTCCCGGAATACCCTCGTTCAGCTCATCGGGCGATATATACAGCCCCTCCACATATCTTGTCGGTATCCCCACGCTTCTGAGCAGTATGGCTGCGGCAGTCGCGTAGTATGTACAATATCCCTTCTTGCTCTCCTTCAAAAAGTACTCGACCGTATCTCTGTCTGACGGCGTGCGCCCCGGCGATTCGGAATACGTGGTATCCCTTGAGATATAGCTCCTTACTGCCTTAAGTATGTCGCTTATATCTCCCTCGCCCTCCTCGTACTGCCTGATGACCGCGGCGTACTCCGACTTGAACTCATCACATATACTCTTCAGATTGTCGGGGATCTGCAAATAGTACTTTCTTGCAAATGTCCCGAGCGCCTCGCTCTGCTCCGTATAGGTCGTCCAAAATACCGGATCGACCAGATCCTCGGACGAGTTCATCAAAAGCCGCCTGATCATATATGAATAGTTTAAGTAGTATTCCTCGTCGTACTCGATCCCCGGGACCCTTGTGCGAAGATGTCCGTCGTTCCCGGTCATATACGCCTGCGAGGGCAGCACCGGTATCAGGTAGTCCCCCGCTCCGAATGCGATATTTCTGATATGCAGGTTGCCCAAGCTCCACAGGTTATCGGCACCTGTTTTTTCGTTGTCACCTACATCGTTTCTCAGCTGCACATGATATGAATCCGGCGTGATATTTTTCGAAGAAAGTACAGCCAGATCCTGCTTGTACTGCGAATCCTTTTTGTTCGAGCTCCACTTATTGTCCTCATATACATTGGCGACAAAGCTCTTCAAATACAGTCCGTAATTTGCGTTGACATCACCGGACAGCTTGATGAGAGTCTTGCCTGTGTGGTTCACATCCGCCTTTTTACCGATCTTACCGTATTCGATGGCGGAGTCGCCCCAGTGCGCGCGGATCCATGCAAATATATCCTCCGAGCTCCAGGTTGCGAGCGAGGTGATGGTGTTTTTTGTCTCCAGCAGCTTTCCCTTGCCGCCCTCATACCTCGACGGCGGAACTATCACATATGAGATCAAGCCGCCTAACAGTCCTATCATTATCAATATGACGGATAGCTTCTGTCTGAGTCTGCGATCCGTCGAATTGGTCTTTTGCTGCCTTGTTCCTATGATGGCGACCAGCATGACGAGATAGACCAGCACATCCGTAAAGTAGCCTATCCTTCCGACATACATCGGCAGTATCACAAAGGGAAGCGTGCATATGACAAACACTCCCGAGCGCCTTTTTCTGTAGAAAAATGCACTGACCACCGCCACCAGGAATACTCCGAGTATGACAAGCACCAGTGTGGTCGAAAAATTGACCGACACCTCTTCTTTGTTTTTATATGTTAAAAGTGCGAGGTTACTTCCGGTGAAATTCATGAACTCCTTCAAAAAGCTGTTCACTACTGTTATAAAGCCCTTGTAGAGCTCATCGCGGAAGCGGAACGCCAGCATCACATAGAATACAAGCAGTCCGCCGATGCCGTAAAGCTTTCCCCTGCGCATCGTCTCCAGTACGGAAAAAAGGGCATAGAAAAGAACCGTTCCTATCCCGATAAAGGATAAAAACAGCGTCCTGTCATAAACCAGTTCAAGCGCCGTGGCCGTACAGGTGATCGAGGCTGATACACCCAAAAAGACCATCAGCATTTGGACAAGTTCCATGAAAGCATTTACCAATTTATTGGATCGCTTTACCAAAACTGTCACCTCTTAAATCCATTACTTCAAGACGGTTTCTCGTCAGTCCTATACCTTCCAGATCTCCGTGATCGCAAACCGTCAGATACATAGCCGAATCCAGTGTCCTGCCCTGTTCCCATGCCAGATAGGCATCCACGAGCTCCGACGAATTATCGGTGGTCGTAAGCCTGAACAGATCCTGAAACATCCACAGCAGCTCCTCCTCGTGCTCGACAAGCCTCTCCTCGACCACATCGTTCACTCTGTCATACCATATGTAATGCTGTGGGACCTTGTGCTCTATCATGTACAGCGAGATGGAGTATATGCCCTGTACTAAGAGATTTGCATTTTTATGCTTTATCTCATGCTCCCCCTCCACACACAGGTCTATGAAGATATGCAATGCCTTTGCCAGAGGAAGTGAGCCGTCCTTTACCATAAGCGAGCCCGTCTTTGAGCTCAGCTTCCAGTGAATGCGCTGTATCTTGTCCCCGTCCGTATACTCTCTTATGTCAAAGACCTCGGAGGGATCGTCTCCCTTTTTATACAGCGAGAACCTGTCGGAATCCTGATCGGTCTCGTTGTACCACTTGTCCTTGCCGAGATAGTAGTCCTTGGTCGGCGGGAGCACAAGCACGTGCTGTGTGGGATAATTTTTCCCGATCGTCCAAGCAAAGATGCTCAGATAATCGTATATCCTGACCTTGTCGACCTTGATCGCGAGGTCACCGCAGTTTTCCATCGGGACAACTATACGCCGGTCTCTTTTTCTGCCGGCATCGACGGAAAACCTGACCTTGAGCCTGCCCTTTTCTCCGGAAAATACATTGACATATCTGACCCTCACCACTCCCTTGGTGATTGGAAGAAATCGGTTGCGATTTTCCACGGAAAGTGTGATCGCCGCTCTCGCAGGCTTCTCCATACTGTCCTTCTCTGAGACCGGATTCTTGGCATCCACCGCCGCCGATACCCTCGTCCTCATGAAGATCAAAAACAGGAACATAAAAATAGGTATCCAAAACAGTATGCCCGCTATGGCAACCGTGCCGAATTCAAGATAAAATACACATATAAATATCCCTATCAGACCAAGCAGGATATAAAGAACAGTTCCAAATGTCATATCAGAATTCCCCTCAACCTTACGCCAGCTTCGGTGCCGGAACACGCCCCACGATCTCTTCGATGATATCCTCTTCACTGACGTGCGCCATACGCGCCTTTCCGTTGAGCAGTACGCGGTGGGCAAGCACGGCACCGGCAACTCCCTTCACATCCTCGGGAAGTACGAACGCGCGTCCCGCAACATAAGCCCTTGCTCTGGACATATCCATAAGGGCAAGTGTACCTCTGGGGCTCACTCCCAGCGAGAGCATCGCATGGTTTCTCGTGCCGTCGACTATTCGGGAAAGATAGGTAAGCACCTTGTCGTCAACGTGGATCTGCTTTACCTGCTCCTGCATCGCAACAAGCTCCTTTTTGGAAATGATCTCACGCACAAGGTCGAGCGGATTGGTCTCCTGACGCTCCCTGATAAGCCTCATTTCCTCCTCCATCGTCGGATATCCCATGGAGATCCTTATCATAAAACGATCCAGCTGTGACTCGGGAAGCATCTGTGTTCCCGCCGAGCCGACAGGATTCTGTGTAGCCATAACTATAAACGGCACGGGAAGCTGTCTGGTCACACCGTCTACAGTGACCTGACCCTCCTCCATGACCTCCAGAAGCGCCGACTGGGTCTTGGTAGATGTACGGTTGATCTCGTCCGCGAGCAAAAGGTTACACAGTATTGCCCCCGGCTTGTACTGGTACTCGCCGTCCGGTCCTATCATGTTGAAGCCGACCACATCACTCGGAAGTACGTCGGGCGTAAACTGGAGTCTTCTCTCGGTCAGCTCCATTGCTCTTGAAAAGGCTACCGCAAGGGTGGTCTTCCCGACTCCGGGCACATCCTCGATAAGTATATGTCCACCGGCAAGTATGGCTGTCATGACCAGACGTATCTCCTTTTCCTTGCCTCGTATGACCTGTCCAACCTCATGCATGATCTGTTCAGTTCTCTCGTTCATTTTTCCACCATTCCTTTATATTCTGTATTTCCGGTTACTGTTTTCATCGGTCGATCCGTGTTACTTTTCCTTAATCGCTATGAAAGCTCGGATAACCGGTATCCGAGCTTGCCCTGCAAACACTACTCATCTATGATCTCTGTCGGGGAAAACACAGATACATAAGCATCACCCGACCTTCATTCGAAACTTCCTGACCTCTCTCTCGTCGTCCACGTCGATCTTTTCTATACGTCCTCCGATACCCCTTATCTTGTCCTCAAATCTCTCGTAGCCTCTCTCGATATAATGGATCTGGTCAACACAGGTTATCCCCTCGGCGGCAAGTCCCGCCATGACAAGTGCTGCTCCTGCCCGAAGATCCGGCGCGCTGACCTCTGCTCCGGTGAACTTGTCCACACCCGTGATAAATGCGGCGTTGCCCTCTACCGTTATATTGGCTCCCATACGTCTGAGCTCGCTGACATACTTAAGACGTGTTTCAAAAATAGTCTCCGTCACTATACTCGTTCCCATCGAGAGCGAGAGCAGCGTCGTCATCTGCGGCTGCATATCCGTCGGAAATCCGGGATAGGGCATGGTCTTTACATTGGCGTAAGACAGCCTCTTATCCGCGATAACTCTTACGCAATCGTCGTACTCGTCGACCCTGCAGCCGATCTCTGTCAGCTTTGCGGTGATAGCCTCCAAGTGCTTCGGGATGACATTTTTAATAAGGACGTCTCCCCTAGTCGCCGCCACCATGAGCATAAATGTTCCCGCCTCTATCTGATCGGGGATTATAGAGTACTCACTTCCGTGAAGCTTTGAAACTCCCCTGATCCTTATGGCATCGGTACCGGCACCTCTGATATTGGCTCCCATGGAGTTTAGGAAGTTTGCCACATCAACTATGTGCGGTTCCTTGGCAGGGTTCTCTATAATGGTCTTCCCCTCCGCCATGCACGCCGCCATCATGATATTGATAGTGGCGCCCACGCTTGGGCAGTCCAGATATATATGATCGCCGCGAAGAGTCTCCGCCTTCGCGTCTATCTTTCCGTGGTGGATGGATACCTTTGCGCCGAGCTGCTCAAAGCCCTTGATATGCTGATCGATGGGACGTGATCCGATCTGACAGCCTCCGGGGAGAGCAACTAAAGCTCTTTTGTACTTTCCGAGAAGAGCTCCAACCAGATAATAGGATCCGCGGATCTTGCGGATCGCCTCCTGATCGACATTTACATCATTTATAAGGGCGCCGTTAATACGCACCGTCGTCATATCCAGGCGCTCAACTATGGCACCTATACTCTCTACGGCATCCAATAAGACCCTGACATCGTCGACATCCGGGATATTTTCAATAGTTACCGGTTCGTTTGCCATGATGGCCGCCACGATGATACCAAGCGCAGCGTTCTTTGCTCCACCTATCGTCACCTCGCCGGTCAGGGGATTGCCTCCCCTTATCATATACTTGTACATAGCCAAAACAAGCCTCCATGAGGAGTATTATATCATATACCCATCTATAAAGTCAATACACCATACGAACCTTGTATGGCAGTTCCTTTTCAAGCTCAGGATAAATCTGAAGGAAGCAGTCTATCTCGTCAAACGGTCCCGAGAGCATCACGACAAACTCCTCTCCGAATTCGTGAAGCACCTTGAGCAGCTGTTCCACAGATTCGCGGCTCAGCTCCGCAGCCTCCGTGATAAGAAGGCTCCTTCCGATCAGACGGTCTATCTGATCCTCGAGCCGTATCGTGTTCATACGCTCCGCGGTGATCCTCATGACCTTCTGCGCCGAGGTATATCCGAGTCTTGAAAGCTCCTTGGAAATCCTCTTCGTCATAGTCAGTGTTATCTTCTCCTCGCCTCCCGCAAACACAAAATGCGGAGGTTCAAAATCCCTGCGCCTCAGCTTCGCGACCACGTCGGAGGTCGTAAAGTACCTTATGCCTCTTTCGGAGACATCTGCGGGTCCCTCCTCGTAGTTCTCATCTACCGTAAACATCTTTTCAAGGCGCTGTGCCTTGATGGGATCATCTGTTTTTACCGGCTCTCCCACGGTCTCCGCCTGTCCCCGTCTGTTGAGGTACTTGGCTTCGAGTGTGGTGTGCCCGAGCGGATCGACCTCCTCACCCGATGCGGTATGCGGCTTGCCAACGCTCTCAATCACAGGCTCAGTCGCCTCATACGCGGATTCTTCGCTGTATGACGGCTCTGCCGCCTCGTATACCGGTTCTTCGCTGTACGACGGCTCTGCTGCCTGATACACCGGCTCCTCGTGGTACGACGGCTCAGCCGCCTCGTATACCGGGGTGTCCGGATCAAGCTGTCCGATCGGTGATGTCGGCTCTACCTCCAGTCTCTCTATACGGGTCTTTGCCGTAGCCGAGAGCATATCGTCCAAGGTCGGCTCGGATGGAACATCATTTGTCTGTGTGCTCTCCTCAACGATCCTTGAGACCTCCTCGCCCACATGCTCATTGATCGCGTTTTCGATCTCCGACTCGGCTTCCATACGCGCCGCCAGATTCTCCGAGGTCTCGGCAACCACCTGCTTTGCCTCCTCGTCTTCGGTCTCATCCTCTTCGGGAAGTATCCTTGCGCCCCCGAACCACAGATGGAGATCCGCCATCTCATTTTTATAATCATCCATCCTGCCGGCCTGCTTGTAGAGATCAGCCAATCTCTTTCCCCAGACCTCCATGTATTCCTCTTTTTTGAAATCTTCCAAAAGCCTTATACGATCCTCGATGCTTGAATCGGTAGCCTTTGATATCGCATATCGCAGGTCAAAGTCGTCCGCAACGGCTCCGTCCATTTTCTCAAATTCCTTGAGGTATACCTTTGCATCGGCGATCTCGCCTATCCTTATGAGCACCTTTATGAACTCGATCAGGTTGTGTCTGGCACCTGTCATATTGAACAGGCAGAGATAGGTCCTTTTCATATCCTCAATATGACCGGTATTCTCCTGGATCGTCGCCATGTTTCTAAGGTCAAGCACCGAGTCGAGCTCCTCGGGCATAAGCTCGGATATCACATCCAGCCCCTTGTCATATTGCTTTTGCTCGACCAGCTCCTGCATAAGCTCGCAAAGTCTCTCGATCTGTCGTTTTCTAGCCATTTCTCACGCCTCCAAAAGATACTTCCTTGTCTTCTCAACCTCCGGCGGCACGTCAACTCCGTTCTTGGTAAATTTGTGTATCACATTGGTAAGATTTTTCTCGAGCTTCTTTTGCTCGACCATATGCCTCTTGGCAGCATCCGCATACGAGGTCTGCGATACGAGTCCCGCCGCGATCTCCTGCGATATGGGACAGTAGGTAAACAGTATATCCCTGCTCACCTTATTAAGGCGCATCGCTCCCGCGGCCTCCTTCACTATCCAGTCTGTATAATCTCTGGTAAATACAT
>DMLD01000139.1 GCA_003453515.1 Lachnospiraceae bacterium | reverse complement strand
GAGCTAAGACTCCAAACAACTATTTCATTATAGACATCTTCGGTCTAATTGTCAAGTGTTTTTTTGATTTTTCGTTACTATTCACGCCTGATAGATACAAATATCTGCTATGAATGCTCGCATTCATCACAGATATAGGCATCTATCAGGCTGAAGGTGTCACTCCCCCACATAAGGGATTCAGCCGCGAAGCGGCAGTAGAGCACGGAGCGGAGCGAAGTGCGGGAATCCCGCATGTGTGGGAATGACAACCGTGAATAGTAACGATTTTTCAACGATCGCTATTTTTTCGTTTTAACCTTTTTTACCGCACTCCATTTGCTGTAAAACACATTGTCGTCCTTATCAAAAACATATGTGCGGGCTCTGAAATAGTATTTCTTTTTCCCTTTAATACGATGCGAGATCGTTTCCTTAGCTGATGACGTACCTGCTGCTATATAGTTTTTGAAGCTCTTTTGGGTCGAGTAAGCGATCTCATATCCGTCGACTCCTGATATCTTTTTCAGGCTGACCCTGACCCTTTTTCTTTTAAGCGCCTTGATGGATTTGATGGATGTAGCCTTCGGCGGAGGGGTTATCTGCATCGAGTCGATCAGATCCGCAATGAGACCACTTGTCAAAAGCTCCTGATACTCAGCCTTCGCCGCATCCGAAAGTCCTTCTGTCTGTATATCTGTTGGATCTTCCCTTGTAAAGATCTGTCCGCCGGACTTTTTTAATATCTCGTAATTCGGCATCTCCTTATATGAATCATCGGTATAGGCTCCAAGCCAGCATAAGCAACCCATCTGTCCCTCGGATTCATCATAGCACAGCTTTGATGAGATACCGAATCCGGCTCCCACACCATCCGTTGCACTGATCATAACCTTATCGAGATATTTTTCAGGCACCGTTATTGAAAAATAAGCATTGGAATACACCTTTCCGTGTGATGTACCATCCCCATCAAGCAAAACAAAGGTTATGTCATCGTGGGAATCTGCATAGCTTTGTGCATATGAGTCCTTGTATCCGTACATAGTCATTTTATGGGACAGACCAAATGCATCCTCGGCAATGCTTGTCACGCTCTTCGGGATCGTTATCTCTTTTATGCCGGTACCCTTCTCTGTTGATAAAGGCGGTTCAAAGGCACCGCTTGCTATGGTTGTGACCCCATCCTTAAGCTCCACCTTGGAAAGCTTGGGACAGTTCTGGAACGCGCGCTCACCTATCGTCTTAAGCGTAGACGGAAACGTGACTGACTCCAGGTTAGCACAATCTGAAAAGGTCAGACCTTTGATCTCCTTTACTTTATTTGACAAGGTAACCGATGAAAGAGCCGTGCATCCCAAGAACGCCTGTTCACCGATCTCTTCCACGGAATCCGGAACAACTATGCTTTTCAACGCCGTACAGTTTCTGAATGCACCAGCATCTATTATTTTGACAGTGTCGGGAATAGTTATGGAAGCTAAGGCTGTGCAGTCACGGAACGCATCACTTGTAGATGTTCCGATCTCCGTGACAGTGTACTCCTTTTTGTCAAAGCTTACCTTTGATTTGATATCATAGGTCGTGAGCTTTTGTCTGTTCTCATCACTGACTCCTGCCAGTACAGCTTTACCATAGTCGGCACTTGTTGTATCGGTGATGCATCTGTATATAACTCCGCTATCATCCGTCACATCATCCCATGTTCCCTCGACCGCCAATGCAAGCTTGTGATCGGACACATATACCACCGAGAGCATCAGTGATAAAATGGTCACAAATACGCTAAGCTTGCAGATTAAACTGTTTTTCTTCATTTTGTCTCATCCTCCTTATGTCTGTTTTGTTTTCTGATCCTTTCCGGCTGGTTGTTGACAAACCTCATGCCGTTTCCCGGTTCACTTGACAGCACCCTGTATGTACCCGTTGCGGTGTCAAGCGTACTTCCCGTCGGTTCCTTCATGGAGATCTCACCGGTTTTTATCCTGTGGGCACATCTGTCACAGAGCATCCCAAACCTGATGATCGCTCCGCAGCAATCACAATGAAGCTTGAGAACGGAATCTCTCGTCAGCATGACCCTGCCTTCTTTGAGCAATTCCAACACCTTACCTATAGAAATACCGGTGGCGACCGAAATCTCGGGCACCGTTCCATGACCTCTCTTGTCGAGAAATCTTCTGACCTTTCCGTAATCATTCAAGTACTCATATCCACACTCCTCACATTCAAACAGCCCCTTTCCTTTGAAAACCATCAACCCGTCACATTCAGGACAAATAATCTCATTTCTGTCGGTATACAGATCCATCTAATTCGCCTCCCTCAGACCGATATAACTAAATTCTTCCATCCATAATTACAGATATCGATCAGCCCGAAAAGGTTCCCGTGAATAGAAACATTTCGTCAAAGCTCCCCTTGCAAGAGCTACTGTTTTTCTGTATAATGAAGGAGTAAAAACGGTTCTTTGTAATTTGTGCATGTAACGAAAGGATGTCTGTAAATGGATAAAGAGACATTTAGCAACAGTGTCAGGGAGTATAGCCAAAAGCTATACATCATTGCATGGGCGATCTTGAAAAACGAAAAGGACTCAGAGGATGCTGTCTCAAACGCGATACTTTTGGCTTATGAGCATCTGGATCAGTTGAAAAAGCCCGAGAACTTCAAGGCATGGATATCAAAGATCACCAAAAACGAAGCCCTGAAGATAAAGAAAAAACGTTTGACACTTTTGGACAGCAACACGGTCGAGGCTCTGCTGGACTCTCATCATGACAAGTACGATGAGTTTGAGGATATCTTACATCAGCTGCCTGAAAAATACAGACTTGTCATCGTACTCTTCTACTACGATGAGCTATCGTTGAAGGAGATATCAAAGGTTCTTTCCGTGCCTGTAGGAACCGTGAAATCCAGACTGAGCAGAGCCAAGAGAATGCTCAGGGGTATATTAGGAAAGGGGGCGGATCAATGAACGAGCCGGATGATAAGATAAAGAAGCTTTCATCAGATCTTCATGCTCACGAGGGCTATGACGAAAGAATAGAAGATATACTAAACTCGCTTCCCGAAAAAAGCATATCAAATAAAAATAAGACCCACCGAGCCGTCAAAATCGCTGCAGCAGTAGCATTTGTGATGGCTATTGGCGTATTCATCATCAGCCAAACACAGGTCAAGGCAGGGATCTTTGAGGTGTTCGGAAAGAATATACTGTCTTATCTCGGCATGGACAGTGATACTACCGATGAGACCGGCGTACACTCTCACAAGGTCCACACCGAGAGCCATCCCGATCTGACCATCAGTATGCAGGAGGTTGTGATGGATGAGCATCATATATATTTAAGCCTTATTGTCTCCGCATCTTCCGGGGTCGAGTTCACCAAGGATGTATCCTTTGCCTATTTCGGAGTGTGCAGGGGCGAAAGCTACAACCCCGATGATCTGATCGGCGGAGCGACCTCGTGCGAAATGCTCGAGAAAATAAACTATGAAGGAAACGAAAACTCCGCCCAATATATACTGAGCCTCACCACTGAGGACAAATTACAGGACGGTGAAAAGCTGGTCGCATTTTTCCACGATCTGACGGTTGACCCCAACGGGCCGGCTCCCAAGACTTTGGTTGAAGGCAAATGGAAGATAAACTTCTTGTCCTCCGTTACCGTTTCCAAAAAGAAGGTGATCGAGACTGACCGATCGATAAGCTATCCCTTCCTCGGGAAAAATGCTCACGTCGAAAAGGTAAGCGTCACTCCTCTTGGGATCACGATCAGGACGGATATATCCGAGGTCCCGTATGATGAGCTCGGCGTATCTGACACAAGGATCGACATGACCCTGCTGCTGATCGACGGATCTGAAATTGCCCTGAGCCGCAAGGACGGTTCCGCCTTAAAGGATATCAGCGATGGCAGCATCGCCGTAGAAAGCAAGGGCGACAAAACCTATATGAAATATGTATACACCTTCAAAAACAACATCAATCCCGATATGTTCAAGGGTCTGATGATCGAAGGTGTCAAGATATCATAACAGCATATAAATCGAGTAGGGAAGATATGATCGCACCCTACTCGCCCGCGAGCCGCCGGTCAGCCTTGGCTGACATATTCCTATCAGCGGCTCTGCGATATAAAATTAAGGAAACACTGATAAAGTCAGTGTTTCCTTAAGCATTTCAGATATTAACTCCAAGTCATTATGCCCGTACATAAAACCTTACCACACAAGATTTCCCGGCAACGTTTTTGATCACAAGCTTGTTCAGCTTTTTCTTTGTCTTTTTGTACTTTCCTTTTTTCTTTTTCAGAAGCTTCAGCTTTTTCTTCAGCTCTGAAAGCCTATAGCCTGTATCAAACAGCCCAGTATTTTTCTTCTTTTTAAAGACCTTTTTACCGTTTAACGTAATGCTTTTTATCGCAAATTCCGAAGATATCGTCATTGTCTTGTTCAGCGAATAGATCCTTTTATTTTTCAAACTGCATTTTGGCTTTTGGGCACCTTTATAGATATCATCATCTTTATCTTCGGTATCCGTGTCAGCTTTCCCTATGTCATAGTCCTCATCATATATGACCATTTTCTTGCTCTCTTTTACTGATGTAAGATCATAGGGATCGATCGTATAGAGTATCACCTTGTCCACGCCGTCAGCAAACCAAGATACACTGCCGTCCTTTCTGACGATCGGATCACAGTCCGAGAGATAAATATTTTTCTTTACCCTCTTTCCTATTGGATTTCCGTTGGCATCTATGTGCTGCATACATGTATAAAAATCCTGCTCAAAGAACTTCTTTTTGGGATCATTTTTATACTCCATCCACATCATGAGAAAATGGTTTTCATCAAGCTTTACAAGCTTCGGTCGCCATGTAAATATCTTGGATGTCTCGGAATCATAATCCGTAAGATAACGGTGATAGTTCTGCGGATATGTCTTGTCGCGCATGGCTATAAAAATGTTCCTTCGCTCATTCTCAGCCCAATTTTCCGGTCTCATTTTACGATAATAATTACCTACTCCTATTGTTCCCGTCGCACTGATCTCAAATCCTCCTATGTTCATTCCGGTCTGATTCTGTCCGCCCGGGCCGCCGGTATATCCTTCGGGATAATAAATTGATCTTAGCAGTAAACACCTATCGGAAGTGTTTTTCATGGTAACAACTGACCCGGGATGTGCACTGACGCCATTACGATCTACCCTGTAATTCACACACCCCCTGGGATTACTGTCTCCAAGTGCAAGCAGATAGACCATATCTCCCTCGGTCTTTACAAACTGGTCAAAGGAGTGTGAACAAAACGCGACATTTCTGGCATAGTACCCATCTACAGCCACTCTTCCCTCATTACTGTCCACTTCAGGCGTTGATATACCGGTCATGGTCTTGGTATCAAGGGCAAGCAGCATATTCATCTGATGATTAAGGCCGGCTTTATCCTTGTATAATAGCTTGGCTGTATGTATATAGAGCACTCCGTCATCAGTCTCGTCCATCCTCACTGTCGCCGCTTCAAACGGCGCCACCGTATCCGTCTCCTTGCCGTAGAATGAACATGCCCCAAGTCGATTCCAATCCTTATCGTACTTTACAACTCTGATGACCTCTTTCTCTTTAACTCCGGTCGTCTCGCCATAGTTTGTATCTCCAAAAACCAGAAAATAATTATCCTTTCCGGCATAAAAGCCTCCAAAAATCGAAAGCTCCAACGGAATTGTCTTCTCATCAATGAATCCGCCGCTGCCCGAATAATAGGTGGCGCAAATGCTGTCACCCACTTTACTGTAGGTTATACCATCCTCGCCCTCATCCTTGGTCTTCGTCACGGTTTTTTGACCAACTCTCATCAGTCTTCCATCATCAAGCTCCTCGATCCACTCGGATATGACGTGACCATATTCATAGTTCTGCAGGGCATATACAGATGAATAAAAATGGTCGGTTTTGATCTCTTTGGTCGATACCGGTATACTCCTTTGCTTAACCTCGATAGTGACGACCCCTGCCATTCCTCCATCCTCCCTTGTGGCAGTGATGGTTGCGCTCCCTGCCTTCCACGCGGCACCATGCCCGTCCGCTGTAACACTGAATACACTTTCATCAGATGAAGATAGCTTAACTGCCGGTTTTGCCGCCGTATTGTAGACAGCCTTTATATCAACGCTATCTCCTACTCTGATATTTTTCCCGGATAATTCAATTCCCGTCGTCTGCGGAAATGTAAGATCTATGCTCTCAAAATAGAACTGCTCGGGTATGTTCTGTGAGATCCTTCTCGCATTTCTGTCAGGATTACCGACCCAGGTGTTTCCCTTGCTTCCTTCTCTCTCCATTACCACAAGGGTATTGCCGCTGACCATAGTGCACCATACGGGATGCCTGGTCTGATACTTTGCGATCACCTTTTTGTCCTTGACGGACACCTCCGTGATCTCTTTCTCTCCGGTATTAAACAAGATACTTTCTCTTGCGGCGTAGTAATCCGACTTGGCGCCCACACCCGAAACATCATAGGCAATAAAGCTTCCGGCAGAATCAAGAAGATCGACCTTACGTGTAAAATCATCCTCCCTGCCTCTCACCTTCATGGCAAACAAGGTTACATCAAATCGGTTGGAAAGTCTCAGAGACTGAGCTCTTCCCGGATGATTCAGCCTGTAGATCTCGGGCTCAGGTCCCTTGCTCCCTTCCGTCTTTGCGCCCTCATTTACAAGATCAACCTTATCATACGATATATTTGCTGCATCAAGTATCTGAACTGTTGAATCTCCCGCGCCTTCAAAAAAATCCCACTCAGAGTTCATCGCGGCAAGATACCTTCCGCCTAACAGATCCATAGAACCAAAGCCCGATCCCTCGTAGCCGCCAATGATGCTCCTCTCTCGTTCGACCTTGGCATAATCAATATATGAAGGCGCCATACGCAAGGTATCGCCCGAAAGATTTGCCACCATCAAACACTTGCTTCCACCCATGCCTACGCCTGTGAAATACAGATTCCCGGTGTTTGGGTCATAACGGCTCTGATATACATCGCTTGAAAAGGTCTGTGATGCCAGTTTATGATCAGAGATCAACCCACTGTTTTTATCATAAAGACGGATCGATGAGAAGAATTCTCCTACCGCTCCGTAGCTTACGGTCTCTGATTTTCTTTCATATTTTACCTCAGACCAAAACAAGCCTACTCTGCCGTCTCCCGGTACAAAAAATCCGCATATAAATGTCATGATATTCATGTTGCCGATCGATGAATCTATCCTTAATGCATAGCTACCGTAGGTGCTCTCTTTTCTCTCAGTCAGATCAAATGCGGCTATATCAAAATACAGCATATAATAGCTGTTGTCAGCGGAGACCTCCTTTTTCAGCTTTTCAAGGATATATATGGTATTTCCCTGACGACACGAGAGATAGCCGAAGTCTTTTGTAGCCTCGGTTGCCTCTGCTGTTTTTTTGTGGACCACTGTCTCAGTTCCCGAATATACATCACGCTCTATCAGCTCGTACTCGGCAGACACCGGCGATTGCAATGTCCCTGAGGATCCGGTCGAACTCATCCTCAGATAATAAACAAGTCCGTCATGGCTCCCCGAATAGATCTCGCCACGCTCTATTCTTGTTTTTTTATAATCGTCAGCTGACATCTCACACTCCGACCTTTTTCCGTCAGCGACTACCTTCATCCCGTCATGCGTTATGAAGGAGTGGTAATATCTGCCATCAGCATCACCATCCGTTCCGTCTTTTTTATCATATTCAAGCTTTATCTGTGCCCTGTTGATAAAATCGGATGAAGCAACGGCTCTCGTACCGGCTCCGACAAAAGAAATAAATGACAAAAAGACCAGGACAGATAACCTGCCAAGCATTTTTCGGGTTCTGTTCATATGTTAATCCTTTCTTATGCTATGCTGTGAACGACGCCTACATATATACTGATTGTTTTACCAAAAAAAAGGTTCCCTAAAAAAGTTCCCTAAAAGAAGGCTATAACTCCGAAAAATGACGGAAACATCAGACACGCTCCCACAAACAACAGGGTCATCCCGACACAAAGAGCGATCCTTCGCTTTGTAAACGGCATACATACAAATGCCAGCACTCCCAAACTCACCAGCCCGCCGGAATACATATTCAGCGTGCTCACCGCTTCCGGTCCGAGCGCGAGTACCTTGTCAAGGATCTGCACCACTCCCGTCACTATTGCCATACCTATGGCACCGGGAAGCGATATCCGCAAAACATGCTTCATAAATCCGCTGATGACAGGCTCCTCATGCTGTTCAAGTGCAAGTAAAAAGCTTGGTATGCCGATAGCTGTCGCACCTATCAGGCTCAGCTGAATAGGTATAAACGGGTAGCTTTTACCGATTATGATAAAGATGACGCACAACAGCATCGAATATATGGTTTTTGTCAGATAAAGAGCGCTAACCCTCTCTATATTCGCGATTATAGTGCGTCCTTCACTCACTATGTTTTTCATGGATGAGAAATTGGAGTCGGTCAACACTATGTGAGCAGTCTGTCTGGCGGCATCCGCACCGTTTGCCATAGCTATGGAGCAGTCAGCCTCCTTGAGTGCAAGCACATCATTTACACCGTCTCCGACCATACCGACAACAGAGTCCTGCTGAAAGGCTCTTATAAGCTCATACTTCATCTCCGGTGATACTCTTCCGAATACGGTGTAATTGGCTGCCACTTTCTTAAGTTCAGTCTGATCGGTCGGAAGGGTCGTCGCATCTATATACCTTTCGGCTCCTTCAAGCCCCGCCATCTTCGCCACGGCGGATACCGTAGCAGGATTATCTCCCGAGAGTATACGTATCCTGACTCCCATCTCCCTGAAAAACTTAAGCGTGTCAGGAGCATCATCCTTCACGCAATCCGAGAGTACCACAAGTCCCAGCGGCTCCACCTGACTCAGCTCCTCCGGCACCTCCGTGAGACTCTCTGCCTTCGCCAAAAGTAGCACACGATACCCTTTTGTTGCATATTCTTCGGATTTTTGAATTATTTGTTCTTCTTTTGTGATAAAATCGGGGGCTCCCAAAATAAAGCACCCCTCGCCTTCAAATTCGACTCCCATGTATTTGCGCCTTGAGCTGAAGGGGAGCGTTGACACAACATAATACGGCTTTGTATTCTCAAAATATCTCTTAAGCGCTTCTCCTGTCACATTGGTCTCGTTAAAGGCATGTGATATTCCCTCAAGGAGCGGTACGACCCTGTCCTCCTCATTTATCCTGATCAGCTTTTCGACCCTGAGTGCACCCGTAGTGATGGTTCCCGTCTTGTCAAGACAGAGTGTACTGACTCTGGCAAGCGCCTCTATAGCCTCCATCTCCTGCACAAGCGCACGCTTTCCGGCAAGCCTGCCGACACCCAGTATGAATGAGATAGACGTCAGCAGCACGAGCCCCTCCGGTATCATCCCGAGTACGCCCGCAACAGTGTTCACTATTGAGTCTGATATGGTCGCGCCCACCCTGAAAAACTGTATACAAAACAACGCTATCCCGATCGGAACTATCGCATATGATACATAGTGTATGATCTTATTTAT
>DMLD01000047.1 GCA_003453515.1 Lachnospiraceae bacterium | reverse complement strand
CCGAATGTCACGGATATAACCGAGATGGCAAAGGCGGTCGAGGCGGGAGGAGCAGACGGTGTCTCGCTCATCAACACGCTTACCGGAATGAAGATAGATGTATATAAAAAAAGGTTTGCCCTTGCCAATCAGACCGGGGGAATGTCGGGACCGGCAGTTCATCCGATAGCTGTGAGAATGGTTTATCAGGTAGCGCACGCAGTGAAGCTTCCGATAATCGGTATGGGAGGAGTAGCATCAACAGAGGATGCGCTGGAGATGATGATGGCAGGAGCGACCATGGTCGCAGTCGGAACAGCCAATTTCTACAGACCCGGCATAACGACCGAAATAATAGACGGACTCGAAGCATACGCCACGCGCGAAAGCCTCAACTCAATTACTGATATAATTGCTTGTGTGTAGGCGCCACGCGGCTGTATCCGTAACAAACCTAATTCCTCCGACCAAGCATCCTCATGGCGTTGAGAATAGCAATGACCGCAACACCCACATCGGCGAACACCGCCAGCCACATATTTGCTATGCCGAGCGCGCCGAGTATGAGAATGGCGAACTTGACGCCGAGAGCGAATACTATATTTTCTTTAACTATACGCATGGTCTTTTTGGCGATGCGTATTATTTTTGATATTTTTTTGATATCATCATCCATGATAACGATATCGGCAGCCTCGATGGCGGCATCGCTTCCCATGCTTCCCATGGCTATACCTACATCGGCACGCATGAGAACAGGAGCATCGTTTATTCCGTCGCCCACAAAGGCGAGCTTTCTTTTGCCGGTCTTGTCAAGTAAGCCTTCAACAAAGCTTACCTTGTCCTGTGGAAGCAGCTCAGCCTCGACCATGTCAATACCGATGTTTTCGGCGACACGCTCGGCAATCGTCCTTGCATCACCGGTGAGCATGACGGTCCTGTCGACACCGGATGAGTGAAGAAGTGCGATGTCATCTCTTATCCCTTCCTTGACAGAATCGGAGATAACTATGCAGCCGAGATATTTTTTTTCGGACTGATCGGCAAGATAAACCACGGTACCCACCGAATCGCAGGGGTCAAACTCTATATCGTTGGCTCTCATGAGCTTGTCATTGCCCGCAAGAATGCTTCCGGAATCCATGACCGCGCATATACCCTGACCGGCGATCTCCTTGGCGTCCTTTATGAGATCACGATCTATGGTAAAATGAAATTCCTCCTCAAATGCCTCTCGTATGGAGACAGCTATCGGGTGGTTGGAGTAGCCCTCAGCGTGTGCGGCGATCCTTAAAAGCTCAAGCACAAATTCATCCGGTTCACCAAAGCTGTCATCACTTGCTTTTTCAGTATTTATCGTGGATGACTTCGACCGATAAGCGGGGCGTCCTGCCGGGATGATCTCGGTCACCTTGAATTCACCGAGGGTCAGCGTACCTGTTTTGTCAAAGACAACGGTTCCAAGATCAGCTGCAAGCTCTAAGTAATTTGATCCCTTGACAAGAACGCCGATGCGTGATGCTGCACCGATACCGCCAAAGAAGCCAAGAGGAACGGATATCACAAGTGCGCAGGGACACGAAATTACCAAAAAGATACACGCTCTTTCAAGCCACATCCCAAAGCCGCCTCCCGCGATGATGGGAGGAAGGAGAGCAAGGAGTACCGCGCACAGAGTCACGACAGGAGTGTAGTATTTGGCAAATCTCGTGATGAAGTTTTCCGTTCTTGCCTTCTTCGATGAAGCATTTTCAACAAGTTCAAGTATCTTGGCAACAGTCGAATCCTCAAATTCCTTTGTTGTTCTTACCTTGAGTGTTCCCTGTGAATTTACGCATCCGCTGATGATGGTATCGCCCGGATCGACGGAACGCGGGACGGACTCCCCGGTCAGAGCAGCGGTATCAACGTAGGACGAGCCCTCTATGACCGTTCCGTCGAGCGGAACACGTTCACCGGGAAGTATCGTTATCACAGTGCCTATCTCGACATCATCGGGATCGACCTGTATGAGACTGCCGTTTTCCTCGACATTTGCATACTCCGGAACGATCTCCATCATTGACTTTATGGATTCCCTGGACTTGCCGACGGCGTAATTCTGAAAAAGCTCACCGACCTGATAAAAAAGCATAACGGCGACGGCTTCCAAATACTCATTGACAACAAAGGCGCCAAAGGTCGCTATCATCATGAGAAAGTTTTCATCAAAAATCTTTCCGTGAGCGATATTTTTGGCAGCCTTCAGTATCACATCGTATCCGATAATCAGATACGGGATCAGAAAAACAGGAAGCCTTATATACAGCTTCAGAGCATCAAGCATTCCGATATGCTCCAAGACAAACAGGATGATAAATAAGACCCCTGATATTATGATCCTTATTAGCCATTTGCGTTGCTTCTTAGTCATAGTCGGTCTCCTTTGACATACGGTTATTCAACTCCGTAGGATGTGATAACTATCGGATCACCTGACAGTCCGGTTCAACCTTGGAAATAACCTTCACTGCTTCGTCAACTATACCGTCAAACATGTCATCCGGAGCTTCGATCATCATTTTCTGGGTCATGAAATTGACCGAGGCATCAGTGACTCCCGGTATCTTTTTGATGGCTTCCTCCATCTTTGCGGCACAGTTGGCACAGTCAAGATCCTGTAAATTAAACTTTTTTTTCATGGTAACCTCCAATTCAAGTTAAATAAAGATATACATACAACATTTGAACGATTGTTCATATGTTCATTATATTACCATAGACTGTACTTGTCAAGAGATAATTTGTGAAGTATAAAAATATTTACTTTTTAACAAAATGTGCTAAAATAGTATAGGAAACGCCGATCAATATGTTTTCTTAAAACTGACATACAGAGGAGATCACATATGAGTCACCATTACAATGCTTTTATATCATACAAGCATGCACCGGAGGATAATCTTGTAGCCGATGCCATACACAAGGGGCTGGAGCACTTTCACATCCCCGGCAAACTGCAAAAAAAGACAGGCTTCAAAAAGATAGACAGGATATTCAGGGATAAGGCGGAGCTTCCCATCACAAACGATCTCAGCGACAATATCTCCGAAGCCCTCGAGAATTCGGATCATCTGATAGTCCTGTGCTCGACAAATACACACAAGTCGGCATGGGTCGTCAGGGAGATAGAGTGCTTTCTGAAAAATCATACAAAAAGAGATATCTTTACCGTGCTTGTAAACGGAGAGCCGCAGGATGTGATACCCGAGATACTGCAGTATGAGGAACAAACAGTGGTCTCCGAAGACGGCAGTACCCAGACGGTAAGGGTTCCCGTCGAGCCTCTCTCATGTGATTACAGGATCTCTCCCAAAAAGGCGAAGAAGACCGAGCTTCCGCGACTTGTAAGCGGACTCATAGGGTGCGCATACGACGATATCATAAACCGGCACAGACAGTACAGGATGAGACAGCTCATAGCTCTGTTTTCGGTGATCATGGCTGTCGCACTGGGCTTTGCCGGATATATGCTGTACAGCAGAAACATGATACGAACCAATTATGAGCAATCCCTAAAAAATCAATCCATATATCTTGCAAATGAATCGGAGAACCTGCTTGAAAAGGAGCAGCGTATCACTGCGCTACAGCTTGCCATAGAGGCGCTTCCCAAGGATGCTTCCGACGACAGACCGCTTACCGCGCAGGCGCTCAGGGCTTTGACGGATGCCACCCTGGCGTATGTCGGAAATGACGGGACAAACATAAATGCAGACTGGAATTATCAGATGCCAAACAACGTGTCTGATTTTCAGGTGAGCCCCGACGGTAAGTATATTGCCGTGCTTGATGCGGGAAATGTCCTCGGGGTGTGGGATACCGGGACGCATGAGCGGCTTATTTTTCTGGAGGATGAGGAGGAGAAGCTCCTGAACATAGCCTTTGCCAAGGATGTACTGATCGTTATGACCGGAAGCAATGCGAGTGGCTATGACTGCGCAAGTGCCAAGAAGATATGGGACGCCCCGATAAACGACGACAGCTACCAAAGCGACGTGCCCATGATCACGGAGACCTCTGCAATACTTATTACAGACAAGGATAAATATCTGGAGCTTGATACGGCGACCGGAAAGGTAAAAAAGGAAACGACACTTGATGTGAAGGACAAATTCAAGAACTTCGATGTTGTCGAGAGCAAGCCTTCCTCCGACGGAAGCCATATCGCGTTTCGCGGGCTTATAGACTGGAACAAATACGCATACGGGGTGCTCGATACAAGCACCGGGAAAGCCGTTATTTCCGATCCGGTCGATGAGATGGTCAAGGAGATCGAGTGGGCGGATGAGCACTCGATCATGATCGCAAGTACCAAGATAGACAACACGGGCAGTATGTCATACGGTGAATCTGAGATCGTGTCACCGGATCACAATACGCTGAAGTGCGTGGACAGCCTTACGCTTTCAGAAAAATGGTCCTCTGACTTTGTTTGCAACGGTGTAAATATCAACAGCGGTTTTTTTGACCTGAATGAGTCAAAGGCAGCATATTTCTCCGGGAATGTCATCAATGTATTCGACAAGCTGACAGGGAAGACTCTCTACAGCAACAATGTGAACGACTCCGTTCTGGATGTGAGCGACAGGGACGGTGACGGGACTCCCGTATATATAACCGAAAACGGGGGATATGCCGTGCCTGTATCAGGTGTGGACGCGGGCGCCGTACATTACACGAAATATTTTACCGATGAGCTGCGGCATGTGGTCATAAATAACGGAGTTTATGTCAGGAAATCACTTGGGAGCGAGGTGATCCACTACGGTATACACGTATATGACAAGGAGTGGACAGCATTCAGTGAGGACACCTGTCTGTCCGGGATACCTGCGGGATGGTGTATGGGTGATAAACATCTGGCGATCCTCTCAGGTGAGGGTGCTCCGGTACTGTATATCTATGGCTTGGATGACGGAAAAAAGCCTGTCACGATAGCTCTCGACGGTGAAAAACCATATGATTACAGACTGCTCGGGATACATGCAGGCAAGGCATATCTTGGGTATAACAATTCCGGAAGCTATACGCTCATAACAGTGCCCTTGGATGGCGGTGAGCCGCAAAGGGAGGAACTGTTCAAGGTGTATTTATCCTTTGAAAACTCTGCTGTCATGTCAAACGGAAAGCTCAAATATATTTGTCAGGGAGAGGGAGCAGGCAGTGAGCTTGTGATCCGTGATACGGAAACAGCCGCTGAAAATAAGACGGCTATCCCTGAGGATATCGGATATATAGGTCACGCACCGGTGTATTATAGCGATGAGGGAATAATATATGTGCAGGGAGAGACAGGGTATATATACGATGTCGAAAAGAATACATGGACAAAGGCTCAGACGTCGGAGAGGTGGGACAAGGCGGTCTGCTTTTCCGACAATACGGCAGACGGTGTATACGCGGTGTCCGATGCGAAGAAAATAGTGCTCAGTGACAAAAGCGGAGCGATAAAAAGTACTATCATGTGTCCCGGAGTAGCTCCTCTGGGTATGACCTTTGCGGGCGGCTATCTTATGGTGGTATACAACGACGGAAGTCTGTATAAGTATGGCATGGACGGGGAGTTTGAGGCAAGAGCCGATATCGTGGAGTACTTTGGATTTGACGGAAGCGTGGAGTTTAGGTATGATGATAAGAGCGGGGATCTCTATATCGGCATGGGTGTACTCACCGACGTCGTTGATATAGACAGTATGGTCATGACAGCGCATATAGAAAACTGCCTGGGGTATTATGCGGACAGGGATATTTTTATAACAACATCGGGAGATAGCAGGGATAAAAAGAATGTGGGTTATTATAAGAGATATACACCGGATATGCTCATAAAGAAGGCTCATGACATATTGAAGGGAACCACGATGTCGGAGGCTATGAGATCAAGGTTCGGGCTTTAGTTTGTAATGAGGCAGTAACACACGTATCGATAGTATACGGAGAAATGTGAGGTAGAACAGCATGAGATTTGTAATTCAGGTGGTATCGGAAGCGAGAGTTGATATAGACGGGAAAACTGTGGGAGAGATCGGCAAAGGACTGCTGGTGCTTGTCGGGATCGGACAGAGTGATACCGTGGAAGTGGCTGACAGGATGATCGACAAGCTGATAAAGCTGAGGATATTTGACGATGAAAACGGAAAGACCAATCTGTCGCTTGCGGATGTGGATGGGGCGCTGCTCATGGTGTCACAGTTCACGCTTTATGCCGATTGCCGCAAGGGGAACAGACCGAGCTTCACGCAGGCGGGAGAGCCTGAGATGTCATCCGGGCTGTACGACTACATATGTGATGAGTGCGGTAAGAGGGTAAATGTCGTGGAGAGGGGCGTTTTCGGCGCGGATATGAAGGTGTCACTGGTAAATGAGGGGCCGTTTACGATAGTTCTGGATTCGGAAGAGATACTGAAAAGTCGATAAGTACAGTTTTTGATTTGCTATTTGAAATAAATTGTGCTATACTTATGAACGAATATCAGAATGTAGCATGTGGGAGGACGGATTTATGGACAATCGATCGATGATGGCGATGGGAGAGGGGTTAAACCGCGAGTTTGACAGGCTGGTCTCTTTGCAAAAAGGTCAAAAGCTCATCGACCGTGAACTGTACAACAAATATGATGTAAAGCAGGGACTCAGAGATCGGCAGGGACGAGGAGTCCTTACCGGTCTGACCGAGATATCCGAGGTTATAGGAAGCATCAAAAGGGACGGAAAGGCAGAGCCCTGCGAGGGACTGCTGCAGTACAGAGGATACGATGTCTACGACCTTTTGAAAAATGCAAAGGACGAAAGATACAGCTTTGAGAGAGCGTCATATCTGTTGCTGTACGGAGAGCTTCCCGACGAACAGGAGATGGCGGGATTTTTGAACATACTTGCTTCACTTCGGGAGCTGTCGGGCTCCTTTGTCAGGGATGTTATCATGAAGGCTCCGAGTGAGAACATCATGAACGCTCTGCAAAAGAGTGTGCTTACCCTGTATTCATACGATGATGCGCCTGATGACATATCGCTGCCGAACGTGATGAGACAGTCACTGCAGCTGATCGCAAAGCTGCCGATGATCGCCGTATATGCTTATCATGCGTACAGGCATTATGTCAAGGATGCCGACCTCATTATCAGGCAGCCGAGAAAGGATCACTCGACTGCGGAAAACATACTCAGGATGATCAGACCCGATGGTCTTTTTACCGAGCTTGAGGCAGCGGCGTTAGACGTCGCGCTCGTACTGCACGCCGATCATGGCGGCGGTAACAACTCGACCTTTACTGACCATGTGGTCACTTCATCGGGAACGGATACATATTCCGCGATATCAGCGTCCATAGCATCGCTTAAGGGACCCAGACACGGCGGCGCCAATCTGAGAGTCCAGCAGATGTTCGACGATCTGAAAAGCAGCTGTGATTGGAAGACGGATGAGGGAGTAAGGTCCTACCTCGAGCGTATAGTAAGAAAGGAAGCCTTTGACCACACGGGGCTTGTGTACGGAATGGGACATGCCGTCTATACGCTGTCCGATCCGAGAGAGGTGATACTTAAGGATATGGCAAAGAGGCTCGCCCACGAGACAGGCATGGAGGATGAATTCTACCTTTATGACAGGGTCGAGAGGCTCTCCAAGGATATGATCATGGAGATGCACAAGGGCAGAAAGCCGGTTTCCGCAAATGTGGATATGTATTCGGGGCTCGTATATAAGATGCTGAAGATACCGAAGGAGCTGTTCACCCCCATTTTTGCCATAGCGCGTATATCGGGCTGGTCGGCACACAGGCTTGAGGAGCTAGCCAATAAGGGCAAGATCATACGTCCTGCGTATATGTATGTGGGCGATCGCGACCATGTTCCCGACATGTACAAGAGCGGTGACAGGTAGAGAGCTTTGGCGGTGTGTGATAATTACAGATAAATGCTTTGATACGTATATTTGTATACATTGATATTTAGGGTGGAAACATTGAAGGAAAAATATTTTGTATTTTTTGATATAGACGGTACACTTCTTGACAACGAGACACAGACAGTGCCCGACAGTACCATCACAAGTATAGAGAGGCTCAGGGAAAACGGGCATCAGTGCTTTATATGTACCGGAAGATGCAAGGACATATGGCCGAAGGAGATACTTGATATAGGCTTTGACGGCGTGGTTGGAGGCTGCGGAACTCATATATTTTATCACGGAGAGGAGTTGCTCCATGTAACTCTTCCGGATGAGCTGCAGCGGGAGATCGCAGATGATCTTGTCAGGTTTCATATAGACGGAGTTCTTGAAGGAAGTGCGCATTCTTACTTTCACAGAGAGCCGTGGATGCCGGAGGTCGTCGGATTTTTCAAGGAGCCGAGGCCTGTTGCCATGAGAGGCGAGACGTATTCTCCGGAGTTCGAAGCGGGCAAGGTGGAGTTTTTGGATTCGCCGGTGCTCGATTTTGACAAGATGGCGCTTTGGTTTGATGAAACCGGAGATATGGCAGGGTTTAAGAAAAAATATGAGGACAGGTTTGATTTCATAGAGCGTGATCCGACGTTTTATGAGATAGTCCCGAAGGGGTATTCCAAGGCGACCGGGATCAGATTTGTATGTGAGCATCTGGGGGTGCCGCTGTCGCGTACCATGAGCTTCGGCGATTCGACAAATGATCTTCCGATGCTTGGTATCACGCATATTTCCGTTGCTATGGGAGACGGGAATCCGGATATTTTTCCGAAGGTCGACTATGTGACCGGAGCGGTGATGGAAGATGGCATCTTCGATGCTCTCGTGCGCTATGGCTTGATATGAGTAACCAGGCCAAGCGCAATCGGAGCTTTTCT
>DMLD01000013.1 GCA_003453515.1 Lachnospiraceae bacterium | reverse complement strand
CTCTTCACGACATTTATGTATTCCTCCTCTGAATGTCCGCACACATTTACAATAACTCTTGCTCCCTTAGCCTTTAAAAACGCAAGATCTCTTTCTATAAATGTGTCGATCCCCGGGTTTTGCAATCCGATCGCATTGAGCATACCTGCACCGGTCTCTGCGATCCTCGGGGTGGGATTACCCTTCCACGGCTTGTCGGCGACGCCCTTTGTCGTGACCGCTCCCAGCCTCTCGATATCGACAAACTCACTGTATTCCATACCCGAGCCAAATGTCCCCGAGGCAGTTGTGATAGGGTTCTCAAATTCTATACCTGCAAAGCTTACTCTCAATTTCTTACTCATGCCATCATCCATTTCTGATTTGTTTTAAGGAAACACTGATCAGGTGTTTCCTTAGTTTAAAAGGCTCTGATCATATCAGTTTTTACAGCTTCACATCCTCGGCGTTGAACACCGGACCGTCCTTGCATACCCTTGCATTGGTGACCTTGGAATGTGAGTCTTCATTCACCGTATCGCATACACACCCAAGACACGCTCCTATACCGCAAGCCATTCTCTCCTCCAGAGAGATCCTTGCCGGGATGCCGCTCTTTACAGCCCAATCCTTCACACCTCTCAGCATCGGTGTCGGTCCGCAGGAATACACGATGTCGCCCGTAACACCCTTTTGCTTCATGGCATCGATCACGGTTCCGTGTATCCCCCTGCTCCCGTCATCCGTAGCTATCAATAATTCATCTGCCAACTCATAAAAGTTGTCAGACAGGAAGTTGTGTCTGTCTCTGTAGCCCATTACAGCTGTTATCTGTGATCCGGGCGAGATCTCCTTTATAGACTTTGCCACCGATAACATGGGAGGAATACCAATTCCTCCTCCGATAAGTATAAAATTCTTACGCCCAGCATCGATATCTTCCTCTATAGGGTATCCGTTTCCGAGCGGTCCCATCATCCTGACCTTATTGCCGGGTATCATCATGGAAAACTCTGCCGTGCCAAAGCCTACGACCCTGTATACCAGCCTGAGTCTGCCATTTGCAGCATCCGTCTCACATATACTTATCGGTCTTGGAAGAATATGTCCTCCATCATGCGGATAAAGCGAGACAAATTGTCCCGCCCTTGCTTTGCTCACTATATCCGGAGCCTGAAGCCACAATGAAAACACGTCCGGTGAAAGCCTGCCCGTCTCCAAAACCACACTGTCTGCTATATACTTATCCATATTTATCTCCACTGTCAGTTAAAACACGCCCGCGATCTCATTTTTCAAAAAATCGACCTGATATCCTCGATCATATCGACCACCGCCTGACGCGACGCATCAGCAAATCCTTCATCACCAAACTCCGCGTACTTCTCCTGCTTATACGCACATATGATACCTCTGGAGGAGTTCACGATCGCGCCTGCCCCGTCCTCGTCAAAATATGGCCTCAGCTGATTGGCTGTTCCGCCCTGTGCTCCGTAACCCGGGACCAGTATATACGCATGCGGCATAAGCTTTCTCAAAGCCTTACCCATCTCGGGATAAGTAGCTCCTACCACAGCTCCGACGTTCGAATACTTACCGTCCATCGACTCCAGCCCCCACTCGTTTACCTTCTCGGCAACCAGCTCGTACAACGGTCTTGATCCACTTTTCAGATCCTTAAGGGATATCTCGCCCGTATCGCCTTCATCAGGCACTATGACCTGTCTGTCCTGAAACTCCCCGGATGACGGGTTCGAGGTTTTCACCAGGACAAATATACCCTTATCCTTTTCCTTGCAAACATTTACAAACGGCTTCACTCCGTCACTCCCAAGATAGGGATTGACCGTTATGATATCCTCATGAAAACCGCTTATTTCACTTCCGCCGATCCTTACGGAGCCAATATGACCGTTGGCATACGCCTCCGATGTAGAGCCTATGTCTCCACGTTTGACATCACCTATGACTATAAGCCCCTTCTCCTGACAATAGCTTACGGTCCTTTCAAAGGCTATGACACCCGGTATGCCAAACTGCTCATACATGGCGATCTGCGGCTTGACTGCAGGGATAAGCTCGTATGTGGCATCAACAATAGCCTTGTTATACTGCCATATGGCTTCACCCGCCGCATCGAGCGTTTCTCCGTATTCACTTACAGCAGCTTCTACGATATGCTCCGGCACATACGAAAGCATGGGATCCAGTCCCACAACCACCGGAGCATTTTTCTTTTTTATCTGATCGTTAAGTCTTGATATCATCTTTATCTCCCATACAAACACGACCCGATCAGGAAACCCGGATACTATATAAGTCTTCCTGCTTGACAGAAAGACTGCCCGGGAATTGCAGGCACGAAGTGAATTTCCTCTCCAATTCTCTGTGCATCTGACCGGTCGTCATATCTCTCACTCTATATCCATTGGATCTATAAACAGATCTATATCTCCGAAATCATCCAGTCCGAAATCCTCAACCAAGCCGCACTTGCGTATGTCCTCGACAACATTCTTATTTGTGATGACATGGGATATCTCATCCTTTGTCACCCACCTCGAATCGTGAAGCGACTCCGATAAAACCGTATCAAGCGAAAGCGAGTCACATAAAAATGCAATGCCGCTCGTACACAGCTCTCCGGCAGTGAACCCCCATGTGTACAACGGCTTCACGACCTCGACATTTAAGCCCACGCTCTCGTTGACGACCCTGCATACCGCAGCCTCGGGAGTCTCACCAAACTCCATAACTCCGTCTATAAATTCCCACTGGTACGGGTCAAATATACGGTCATCATACCATTTTTCCACGGCAAGATAGGTGTCCTGATGACGCACGATCCCCTTGACAAGAATCTTGAATTTTTCCATATCTTTTTCGGACCTCCTCACTCTCAAGTATTAATCATATCACACAATATATCGAACATTATTAGATATATGTTACCACATAATGTTTAAAAAATCAAGTCATACATAGAATACTCTCTCATCCTCAAGCCTTATACATGCCAGTCTGGCCTCCGGATAGGTCGTTCTGAATACACATCCGCAGTCTATATCATAAAAAATACAGTTTTTCGACCTGTCAACATACTTAAAGACCTTGCCCGCGTTATATGTAAATTCGCCCTGAATGATCGTGGGCGTATGCCCTGCAATAACCATACCTCCAATCAGACCGCCCTCGATATAGGCAGGTCTTCTTGCCTCCAAAAAAAAGCGTGTTCTCTCGTCCCCGTCCTCTATATCGTCCTTATAGCCGGCGTGTACGATAACACACTCACGCTTTGAGTTACGTCCTTTTAGCTTTCCCTTTTCTATCCTGTAAAAAAGCGGGAAGGATCTGAACATATCAGCCCATATCTCGAGATCTGTCAGTGTCACACCTTCGTTTTCAAGTATCTTATGTATCGTACCATACATGTCAAAATACTTGGATGCCAAAGGATCTGTATCGAAGAGCATACTCACCGTCGCGAGATAAAGCTTATAGGTCTCAGCATTGGAGTCCGCGTCTGTATTGAGCCCCCTTGCATGATCAACCTGCTTCATGAGGTCAACATAATAAGCAAAATTCTCATCATGGTTTCCACGTACACATATGACGTTATCCGGATGATCCTCCAGCCATTTCATCATCTCCACACTCTGATCACCACGGTCTATATAATCACCGACCATTATCAGCCTGTCCGAGCTTTCAAGTGAAATGAGATCGATCATCTCCAACAGCTCATCAAGACAACCATGTATATCTCCCACCACATAATGGCTCATTTTCTCCCTCCGATCACATCAGACATTTAGAAAAATAAGCCCTGCCTTAGCAGGGCTTGAAATTACTTGGAATTAAGATATCCTTTTGCCTTTAAAAGCTCAGCCATAAGCACACCACCTCCGGCAGCTCCTCTGACAGTGTTGTGGGAAAGTCCGACAAATTTCCAGTCAAAATAGCTGTCCTCTCTGAGCCTGCCTATGCTTATACCATAGCCGTTCTCATAATCTACATCCAAAGCGACCTGAGGTCTGTCGTCCTCATTCATATAACGTATGAACTGCTTTGGAGCACTCGGAAGTCCGAGACTCTGAGGTTCGCCCGAAAAGCTCTCCATAGCCTCAATAAGCTCCTCCTTGGAAGCCTTTTTCCCCAAGTTTACAAATACAGCAGCCGTGTGTCCGTTGAGCACCGGAACACGTATACACTGGCTGGTTATGATCGGATCCTCGGCAGGTACTATCTCTCCGTTTTCGACATGCCCCCACACACGCAGCGGCTCTTTTTCACTTTTTTCTTCCTCGCCGCCTATATACGGAATTATATTGTGCTCCATCTCCGGCCAGTCCTTAAATGTCTTACCGGCTCCCGATATAGCCTGATAAGTCGTAACCACAGCTACCTTCGGGTCAAACCTCTTCCACGCGGTAAGTACCGGAGTATAGCTCTGTATCGAGCAGTTCGGCTTTACGCATATAAACCCATTGGTCGTTCCGAGTCTGTTTTTCTGGGCTTCAAGTACAGACAAATGCTCCGGATTTATCTCAGGGATTATCATCGGCACATCCGGTGTCCAGCGGTGTGCAGAATTATTTGAAACCACCGGAGTCTCGGTTTTGGCGTAGTCTTCCTCGATCTTTTTGATCTCTTCCTTGGTCATATCGACCGCAGAAAAGCAAAAGTCGACCTCTGAAGCAACCGCCTCTACCTCATTGACATTCTTTACCTTTATGCCCTTTACTGCGTCCGGCATAGGCGTATCCATCTTCCATCTTCCGCCTACTGCCTCTTCGTATGTTTTTCCTGCTGATCTCGGACTTGCAGCTATCGCTGCGACCTCAAACCACGGATGATCCTCAAGCAGTGATATGAATCGCTGTCCGACCATACCTGTTCCCCCAAGTATGGCAACCTTCAATTTTTCACTCATTATGTGCACCTTCTCTCTTTTTATCTGAATCTTTCGTTTTACCTTCATGTTGACTCCCTACGCGTCGACTCTTGCGCGTCGACTTCCTCGCGTCGACTCGGATTCCTTCGGAA